>JBKPLN010000160.1:0-4861 GCA_046731635.1 Pseudomonadota bacterium
GGTATCAGCCGCTCGCGCAGGCCCAAAACGCCGTTTTCGGTCAAATGAGCCGATTCCGGTCGGAGCGCACATAGGCTAGGGGCACAGAAATGGGCGAGGGTGCAAGCGCGCTGGGCCTCTACTGGCTCCCCGAAAATCCGGGTTGGAGCCGTGAGGCCGCCGCCTTGGATCAGGCCGTGGCGGAGGAGCGGACCTGGCGGAAACTCGTCGAGTTGGCGAACGCGCGACTCGATCTCATCCGTACGATCCGCCTTGATCGCCTGCTGCAGAAGCTATTCGGCGATAATCCGCCGTCGCACCTTTCCACCAGGCCGGTGCGCCTCGCGGTGTTCGGCTCCTCAGTCACGACGCATTTGCTGCCGGGGATTCGCGTTGCCGGGCTAAGGCGCGACCTCTGGGTGAAGACTTACGAACCTGGTTTCAACCAGTACTACGCAGAATTGAATGAATCGGGCTCCGGACTTGACGATTTCGAACCGAACGCCATCCTGTTTGCATTCGACGCCCATCATTGTATCCGCGAGATGCGTTCCGACGCCGGGCGAGGCGATGCGGACGCGGCGCTCGACGCCTTGATTGCGCATTTGCACGACTGTTGCAGCAAAGCCCGCGACAGATATGGCTGTCACATCCTGGTGCAGACGCCATTGCCCATCTTGCCGGGCTTGCTTGGCAATCAGCGCTTCATCGAAAAATTCAGTGAAAAGCTGCGCGACTTTGTCGAGGCGGAGGGCATCGATCTCGTCGCCGTCGATGCCCGCGCCGCTTGGGACGGCGTTCGAAATTGGCATGACCCGGCATTGTGGCGCCGGGCGAAACAGGAAATCAGCCCGGCTATGGCGCCGATCTATGGCGACCTCGTTGCGCGCGTTCTGGCCGCGAGGCAGGGGCGTTCCCGCAAGTGCCTTGTGCTCGATCTCGATAACACGTTGTGGGGCGGCGTCGTCGGGGATGACGGTGTGGGAGGGCTTGTTCTTGGACAAGGCAGCGCCGCCGGCGAGTCCTTTCTAGCTCTCCAAGGCTACGCGCGCGATCTTGCTCGGCGTGGCATAATCCTGGCCGTCTGCTCAAAGAACGATGAAGCGAATGCGGTCGCCGCCTTCGACAAGCACCCCGAGATGCTTCTCAAGCGAACCGACGTCGCTTCCTTCATGGTGAACTGGAATGACAAAGCGAGCAACATTCAGACCATCTCTCGGGTAATAAACATCGGCCTCGATTCGCTCGTCTTCGTCGACGACAATCCTGTCGAGCGTGATTTCGTCCGCTCTGTTCTGCCCATGGTCGCGGTGCCAGAAATACCCATCGATCCCGCCCTTGTACCTCAATGTCTTATGGACGCTGGATATTTCGAGGCGACGATCATAACAAACGACGATTTACAAAGGACCGAGCAGTATCGAGCAAACCGCGAGCGAGCGCAGCAGGCGGCTGCGGCTCCTGACCTGCAAGCCTATTTGCTCGGTCTGAAAATGCAGCTCATCTGGGGCCGCTTTGATGCAGAGAACCAGCAGCGCATTGTCCAACTTATCAATAAGACAAATCAGTTTAATCTGATGACGAAGCGCTGCACCGAGGAGGAAATCTTGCGCTTCGGTGCGGATCCGGATTGTCTCGGCTTGCATTTTAGGTTGGTCGACAATTCGGCGACAATGGCATTATCGCCGTCGTGATGGGACGAATGGACGCGACCCTCGACATGATGATCGAAAATTGGTTGATGAGTTGCAGGGTGATCGGCCGTCAGGTCGAAAAAGCTATTCTTGACGTTTTCTCAGCGCAAGCGTCCGATCAGGGCGCTCGACGCCTGGTCGGCGTCTATCGAGCGACAGAAAAAAACGGGATGGTGAAGGACCATTATCCGAAATTGGGCTTTACACCATTGGCTACCAACGGAATGGCGCGCTGGAGCCTCGATCTGCAAACATATCAGGCGCGTTTGGCGCCCATCGAAATCGTCAGAAGGATGTCCGCGTGAGCGAGGAGGAAATTTACGCCGGTCTGACCGACATCGTCCGCGAGATTTTTGGCGACGATACCATTGTATTGAATGCGCGCACGACCGCCCCTGACATCAAAGGTTGGGACACTATCAATAATATCAACATTATCGTCGCGGCGGAGGTCCGGTTTGGTGTCCGCCTGTCAGGTGAAGAGATTGAATCCCTCGCAAACGTCGGTGATTTCGTCCGAGCAATCCGCTCACGATCGACCGCTTAGAGCAGAACACCTCCGCGAGAATTGACGCACTCCGGCTACAGCGCTGAACGGATGGCCTGGAGCAACTTGAAGCGCATCGCGCCGTCATTGCTCCGCAGCGAGATCACGAAGCGCACCTGGCCGTGGCTGGAGGTGCTGGCGTAACCCGCCAATGTGCGGACGCCGTCGAGGGTGCCGGTCTTGGTCGGGCCGCCATCACGGCCACGGAGCAGGTCGGCGTGGGGCGCGAAGAGGTCGAGCACCTTGGCGAGGCCGCGCGCCATGAAGCGGTTGTCGCGGCTGATGCCCGAGCCCTCCTCGAGATGGATAGCTTCGACGAGGCCGCGCGCGGCGAGAATCTCGCGCGCGACCTGCAGTGATTTCTCGAGGCTGACGGGACCGCCGCGGCGGTGGCCGCCGATCTCCAGGAAGACCTGGTTGGCGATGTAGTTGTTGGAGCCGAGGAGCAATTCGACGAGGACCTGCGAAAGCGTGCGCGACTGTTGGTGAACATAGACCGGCTCCAGGCCCTTAGGCACGGAGCCGGTTGAAATCTTGCCCTTGACGCTGCCGCCGGCCTGCTCGATGAACGCCGCGATCAGTTCGCCGGCGTACCGCAAACTCACCGCAGGGTCTTGGCTCAGGCTGATGCGGCCACGACCTTTCGGGCCCCGCGCCCGAAACTGGCTGATCGCCAGCGGGGTGATCGGGGTCTGCTTCTCGGCGGAGCGGATGCTGTTGCCTTGGCGCTCGGCGTAGATCGTGTTGAAGTTCACCGCCAGGGCAGAGTTCAGGGCGTCGTAGGACTCGTTGCTCTCCTCGATGCCCGGGATGCGGATATTGGCGGGGTAGTAGCTCGCGTCGAGCACGATGCCGGCGAGCGGCTCCTTGCCGACCGCGGCGACCAGCCGGGGCGCAAGGAGAGCCAGCTCTTCCGAGATCAGGAAGGGATCTCCGCCGCCGCGCGCGTACAACACCCGCTTGTTGTCCAGGTAGAAACGAGTCTGGAAGCGGTAGTCAGCGCCCAGGACCTCCAGCGCCAGCCAGGCAGTCACGATCTTGGCAACCGAGGCCGGGACGAATGGCTTGTCAGCGTTCTGGACCACCAACTCGTTGCCATCGGCGTCCATCACCAGCACCAGCCCCGACGGAGCCAGCGCCGCGACCTTGTCCTTGGCACCGGCCAGGGACGGAGCGGGCAGCAGGAGTGGGGCAAGAAGGAGCAGGCGAGACCACATAGCGACTCCCCGTGGGATCGATTTGGCGAATCAAGACGGTCTTACTTACATGCTCAGGCACGAAACCGGCAAACCACCCTGGTCTTTTATGTGGGGACCTCTCCGCCGGCCCCCAAAATGTCCGCTAAAAGGGCTCGCCATTGCCGGATAGGACTCGCGCCGCACCCCGAACCGCGTTTCGAAACGCCTCGTCATAGTTGACGCCGCTAACGGACCAGTGGTGGCGTTGTCCGCTCGCCTCAAGGCGCCAGGTGGCGATCCATCCAAGTGCGGCGTCGCTCCATCGCAGGTCGCCGACTAGCGACAACTCGCTATCCGAGAGCTCGGCAATTCTCAACAAACGATCACCCGGGGTGATCGCGGCTGTTTCAATCCCAATCTGATTGCTTTGGAGGGTAGCCACACTCGGCAGACCGACTGTCAAGCCGTAACGCTGCGCTGCGTTGGCGAGCGATTCGCGCTTGTCGGGATCGAATGCGCCGTCACTGGAAAGGATACCGCTGTTGCTGCGACCATGCACGGCAACCAACATGACGAGCCGCGGCCTGTGCCCCAACCACGGCTTTCGGCCCAGTGTTTTCAGAACGCTGTCAATTTTCTGCGGATCGAATCGGCAGGTCAAAAAGTGAGGCCGGTCGTATGTGCCCTGTTCGTCGTGAACCGGTTTTCCCTCAAGTCGATCACGATAGGAAAATGTGGAAACATATTGTCCTGCGCCGGCGGCGAGACGTTCAAACCCGGTTATCGCTCGCGATGCTGGCATCACCGGAAGCTTTGATGAGGACGTCTTCAAAACAAAGTTTGAAGCCGAGAGGCCGATTTCTTTCATCTTTCCCGGTTACGACGGCCCGCGTCGTGTAGACATCGTCAAGGCTCTCGGGCTGCGCGATCGAGGCATCGACCCAGAGCACGACGAAAACCGATAAAATGATCGACAGCCGGACCACATCCCCTCGGTGGCCGACAAGTTTCATGGCCCGACGCCCCGATGGCTGCGTTATTCGGCCCGACCTAGACCCGATACTTTACCGCGATCCCGAACTCATAAACTAATCGCCCTCCAAGCCAACCACCGACGGCCATCAGCAGAAAGCCCAGCACCGCGAAGGCAACGACAGCCAGGCGCGCCGTCGAACCGGCCAATTCGGGTGAAATTGACAACACCAGCGCAACCAGAAAACAGACCCAGACCGTTGCCATGACCAGCATATGCCAGGTCGCCACCCGCATGGCCTCGCTGCGGCTGTCGATTGTGCGAAGCTCAAGCAAGCCGGCGATCATCGCCAGCATTGCCATGATCAATCCCGCACCGTTTGCGAATTTGGCGATCGCGTCGATCGATTCCGTTAGGCTAGCCGCGCTCGCAACATAGGCCACGACCGTGACGGTCCAAAAGACAATCGGAAAATGAACCAGCATCGGAT
>JBKPLN010000161.1:0-5647 GCA_046731635.1 Pseudomonadota bacterium
TTCCTGGAGTTCGCGCACATCGTTGCTGATCCCGGACAGTCCCTTCAGTCCGGATTCCTTGTAGAAAAGGTCCTGCACCGCTGCGGGAGTCATTCCCTTTTCGGCAATGAGATAGAGCACGACACCCGGATCGAGCTGTCCCGGGCGCGTGCCCATCGCTAGGCCATCAAGCGCGGTGAAGCCGAGCGTGCTCTCCACGCTGCGGCCGTTTGCAATGGCGCACATGGAAGCGCCGCTGCCCAGGTGCGCGACGATGATGCGGCCATTTGCGATGTCCGGAGCGACCTCAGGCAGACGCTGGGCGATGTATTCGTAGGAAAGTCCATGGAAGCCGTAGCGCCGCACGCCTTCCTTGTAAAACCGCTCGGGCAGTGCGTAATAGTCGGCCAACTTGCTGTGGCCCCGGTGGAATGCGGTGTCAAAGCAGGCGACCTGAGGCAATTCGGGACGGCGGGTGAGAAGCGTGCGGATCGGAGCCAGATTGTTCGGCTGGTGCAATGGCGCCAGCGACACGTAGCGCTCAAGCTGAGCCACAACATCTTTTGTCACGCGCACAGGGCGACTGAAATCGGGGCCCCCATGAACGACCCGATGGCCGACGGCCATGAGATTGACCTTTTGCGAACTCCGCAGCCAATCGCCTGTTTCCTGGGTCGCGGCAGGCAGATCCGGGACTTTTTCCGGCGGGAAAGTCTGGTCGATCAATGGCGCCTTGTCGGGACCTTCGGCTCGCAGGCGCGGCCGCGTGCCCACGCCATCCATCTGGCCTTTGACGAGACAGTTGAGATTCTTGCCTTGGCCATCGAGGCCGAAGACCTGAAATTTGAGGCTCGAGGAGCCGGCGTTGACAACGAGAATTGCGTCCATGGCGTTCACACCGCGGCGACGGCCGCTTTGCGGCGGCGGGCATCGGCGTAAAGCACGGCGACCGCGCAGGACGCCATGCGGGCTCGTATAGAGTCCGCACGCGACGTCAGGATGACCGGCACGCGCGCGCCGAGAACGATCCCGGCCGCATCTGCATGTGCCAGGAATATGAGATTTTTTGCGAGCATATTGCCGGCTTCAAGGTCGGGAACGACCAGGATCTGGGCCCGACCGGCAACTTCCGACTTGATGCCTTTGATTCTCACGGCGTCCGGATCGATGGCGTTATCGAACGCAAGTGGACCGTCGAGCACTCCACCGGTGATTTGCCCACGGTCCGCCATTTTGCACAGGGCCGCTGCCTCGATGGTCGATGGGATTTTTGAAGTGACGGTCTCGACCGCGGAGAGGATGGCCACTCGTGGTGTCCCGAGGCCCGTCTCCGTCCAAAGATCGATGGCGTTCTGCACGATGTCACGCTTGGCATCGAGATCGGGGAAGATGTTGATCGCGGCATCCGTGATGAACAGTGTGTCCGCGTATGTCGGCACGTCCAGGACGAAGACATGGCTGATACGCCGCGCAGTACGTAGTCCGGTTTTCGAATTGGTCACTGCGCGCATCAATTCGTCGGTGTGCAAACTGCCCTTCATCAGGACTTCACCCATGCCCGCCTGAACGAGCTCGACGGCCTTTTCGGCCGCAGCATCGCTATGCGGCGCATCGACGATTTCCACACCATCGAGATCAAGTTTGTGAGTGCGGGCGACCGCAGAGATCTTTGCGGCCGGCCCCACCAGAATCGGCACAATAAGATTGGCCTCTGCAGCCTCCATCGCGCCGCGCAACGAAGTCTCGTCGCAGGGATGAACGACGAGAGTTTTGGCCGACTCAACTCCCTTGGCTCGGGCGATCAAGCGCTCATACTTGGCATGCGTCTGTAATGTGCTTTGCTGCGTCGCCATGGAAGACTTTGCCATGAACATGGTCCTTCGCGTTTAGGGAATGGAATCGCCATCACGAAGCCGATGGCAATCGCGCCTCTATGTTGCACAGGATATTAGCGCGACCCTCCAAGACCGCTTTTGATTCACATCAAACGAGTTCGCTTGAGGTTTGCAGGTACGCGCCAAAACGCCTTACATTTCAATTACGCGCCAATACCATTCCCATAATGCTTCGCCAGCCAAGGTTGATTTAAGTCAATGCATTCAGACACCGTTGGTCGACCTTAACAAAAGGCCATCTCGTCGATGGTACGTGCCAGAAGGGAGAAATCGCCATGAAAGGTAGTGCCGCCCTAAAAGAAAAGGAAATCGAAACCAAAAGCGATCAGGACCCATGGCGCGGCTTTAATCCGGGTGACTGGCGGACGTCGATCAATGTGAGAGATTTTATCGTTCGCAATGTCACGCCTTACACCGGCGACGAGAAATTTCTTGCGCCGGCGTCGGCCAAAACGAAAGCGGTCTGGGCCAAGCTGCAGCCCTATTTCCAGGACGAGCGGAAGAAGGGTGTCCTTGCCGTTGACGCAAAGACCCCGTCGACATTGCTGGCGCACAAGCCAGGCTACATTGATCGTGACAACGAAATAGTCGTCGGCCTGCAGACCGATCAGCCCTTCAAGCGCGCGATCTTCCCATTCGGTGGCCTGCGCATGGTCGAAGCGGGTCTGAAGGCCGCGGGCTTTGAAGCCGACCCGCAGGTCCATGAAGCATTCACGAAATATCGAAAGTCGCATAACGACGGCGTATTTGATGCATACACGCCGGAGATCATGCGCGCCCGAAAGTCGGGGATCATCACGGGTCTGCCGGATTCCTATGGGCGCGGGCGCATTATCGGCGATTACCGGCGCGTGGCGCTCTATGGCGTGGATCGGTTGATGGAAGCCAAGGAGGCTGAGCGCGAACAAATCAACGATATGTGGCCGACCGACGAGGTGATCCGGCTGCGCGAGGAATTGTCGGACCAAATTCGCGCACTCAAAGATCTCGCTGCGATGGCGAAACTTTACGGCTTCGACATTTCTCGTCCAGCGACCAACGCCCGCGAGGCTTTTCAATGGACCTACTTTGCGTATCTCGGAGCCATCAAGGAAGCCAACGGAGCGGCGATGTCGATCGGGCGCATCTCGTCCTTCCTCGACGTTTACATCGAGCGTGACCTTCGCGAGGGCAAGCTGGACGAGGCTGGTGCCCAGGAGTTGTGGGACCAGCTGGTGCAAAAACTTCGCATTGTCCGGTTCCTCCGCACGCCGGAATACGATGCGCTATTCAGCGGCGATCCTTACTGGGCGACCGAATGCGTAGGTGGAATGGACCTCGACGGGCGCACGCTTGTGACCAAGAGCAGCTATCGCATGCTGCACACCCTGAACAATCTTGGTCCGGCGCCTGAGCCGAATATCACCGTGCTCTGGTCGAAGCACTTCCCGGAAACTTTCAAGCGCTATTGCGTCAAGGTCAGCCGGGATACCTCCTCGCTGCAATACGAAAACGACGACCTGATGCGCCCGTTTTGGGGCGACGATTACGCGATTGCTTGCTGCGTGTCGGCGATGAAACTCGGCAAGCAAATGCAGTTCTTCGGCGCTCGCGTAAATCTGGCCAAGTCGCTGCTCTATGCTATCAATGGCGGCCGCGACGAGATCTCGGGCGACCAGATCGCACCACCGACGCCGCCCGTGACCAGCGAGTTCCTCGACTATGACGAGGTGATGGAAAAATTCGATACAAACATGGAATGGCTCGCGCGCACCTATGTGCATGCGATGAATTGCATCCATTACATGCACGACAAGTACTTCTATGAACGGCTGGAGATGGCGCTGCACGACCGCGACATCCTGCGCACGATGGCGTTCGGAATTGCCGGTCTTTCGGTCGTTGCCGACAGCCTTGCTGCGATCAAGTACGGAAAGATTCGTGCAATCCGCGACGACAAGGGGCTTGCCGTCGACTACAAGAACGAAGGCAACGCCAACGTTCCGCAATTCGGCAACAACGATGACCGCGTGGATAAAATAGCATCTGAGCTCGTTACGAGCTTCATGCAAAAAATACGCAAGCATCCGACGTATCGGAATGCAACACACACCCAAAGTGTGCTGACGATCACCTCCAACGTGGTCTACGGCAAGGCTACGGGCAACACCCCTGATGGGCGCCGCAAAGGCGAGCCGTTTGGGCCCGGCGCGAATCCGATGCATGGCCGCGACAACCACGGCTGGCTTGCTTCCTGCCTGTCGGTGGCGAAGCTTCCCTACAAGGATTCGCAGGACGGCATCAGCTACACCGTCTCCGTTGCCCCGCAGAAAGCACACTTATCCGAGCGTGAGCTTGTCGACGCGGCAACGAAGGCCTTCGACGTTTATTTCGACCACGGCGGATTCCACATGAATCTGAACGTGATCGACAAAGACACGCTCGAAGATGCGATGAAGAACCCGGACAAGTACCCGCAGCTGACCATTCGGGTGTCCGGCTATGCCGTCAACTTCGTCCGGTTGACCCCTGAGCAGCAGCGGGATGTGATCAGCCGCACGTTCCACGGCCAGATCTGAACGAGCGAGTGCGATGTCGAGCCTTGGAACCATCGAACCCGGTAGCCGGCACGACCTGCGCGTCGGCATCTCGCCGGATGCGCCGGATGAAGATCAATTTAAGGACGACGGCGAGGGTGCTTTCGGCTACGCGCACTCCTATGAAACATCGTCCCGCTACGATGGGCCCGGCCTGCGCGTCGTTCTGTTCTTGTCAGGTTGCCTGCTGCGTTGCACGTATTGTCACAATCCCGATACGTGGCACCTTAAGGACGGCACCTACGTTTCGGCGCAGCAGGTGCTTGACCGCCTCGCTTCTTTTGCCTCTGCGCTCCGCGCCCTCGATGGTGGTCTCACCATTTCAGGCGGCGAGCCCATGGTGCAGCTTGCTTTTACCAAGCGAATTCTGGCCGGCGCCAAAAAGATGGGCCTGCACACGGCCATCGAAACGTCGGGCTTTCTAGGCGATCGTGCGGACGAGTCTTTTCTCTCGGTTCTCGATCTTGTTCTCCTCGACATCAAAAGCTCAGATCCTGCCACTTATAAAAAAGTGACCGCCCGCGATCTGGCTCCGACTCTGCGTTTTGCCGAGCGGCTGGCGAAAATGAACAAGCCGGTATGGGTTCGCTTCACCCTCGTGCCTGGTCATACGGACGATCCGGCGAACGTCGAAGGGATCGCCAAATTTGTTGCACCAATGAAAAACGTGGAATGGGTGGAGATCCAGCCGTTCCACCAGCTCGGCGCGTTCAAATGGAAGGCGATGAACCTTGAGTACAAGCACGTCGATACACAGCGTCCCACGCCCGAATTGATGAACCGAGTTTTCGAACAATTCCGCGCGGCAGGTTGCCGTGTGCGTTAGCGTGGCTTTCTGTAGATTCTAAGTCCGGGAGATTCCGTCATGATCGATCTGGCCCGCGAGATTATCGGAACCCAGCCAATCCTCACGGCCTTTCTGGCCATCGGATTAGGCTATCTGGTCGGCCAGATCAGCATCGGCGGGTTTTCGCTCGGCGTTGGAGCCGTGCTGTTCGTTGGCCTCGCCCTCGGCGCGTTTGCTCCGAAGGCACAGATCGTCGGGCCCATCGGGCTGACCGGCCTGATCATGTTTCTTTACGGCATCGGTATCCTTTATGGACGGCAATTCTTCGAGGGGATGAGAGGCGTCGGTCGAACCTACAATCTGCTGGCGCTGGTCGGGTGCATCGCAGGTCTTCTTGTCGCGCTTGGCCT
>JBKPLN010000162.1:0-1355 GCA_046731635.1 Pseudomonadota bacterium
TCGCAAAGGCGACCTGGGAGAGGCTACCGAAAATCCTGCCGTTCCAGGCAAAGCCGTCCGGCATGACGGTGACGCGATGGGATTTCCTGTCCCATACCCGGACCAGGACGGTCCCTGAAGGGGGTCTATGAAACGAAGCGGCCGCCGGCCTACTGGTTTCCGATTGTGGATGTCCGGATGGAGTATCTGGAGCCGTCACACCAAGCGGACACCATTCGCTGGCACTTGGCGGTAAAGGATCGCATCACTCACAACGCGGCCCGCGCTTACAACAAACCGACTGGTGATCGAGCCGCACTGGAGGGCCACCTCACCTTTTACTGGGATAAGATGGACGCGTGGTTCGAGGAGGATGAGCAAGTCTTCGTTCATCCTCGGGATCCCTACACAAGGGTCGACACCACGCGCAGCTCGAGGCACGTGCGCGTGGAGATCGACGGAGTCACAATGGGCGAAACTCGCCGACCCATGCTCCTCTTCGAGACTGGACTTCCGACCCGTTATTACATTCCGAAGCTGGACGTGCGCATGGATCTGCTCGAGCACTCCGAGTCTGTCACGCGCTGCCCGTATAAAGGAGTGGCGCACTACTGGTCGGCTCGGGTGCGCGACAAGCTCGTCAAGGACATTGTGTGGAGTTATCCGGCGCCAATTCCCGAGTGCCCGAAGATCGAAAACCTGCTCAGCTTCTACAACGAGCACGTCGACCTGTACATCGATGGGGTGCTGCAAGCTCGACCAATCACACCGTTCTCTTAACGTAAGGACCCGATTGTACTGCTGGACTTCATGTACGCGCTCGTCAATGAGAAAGTGCGCGGACACTGGAAATGCCCATGCGGCAGCGGCGCCATCATTCGGAACTGCCATAAGGACGCGGTCAATGACGCTCGAGCGTCCAGCCATCCAGTCCGCTTTGGGTCAAAAGCAGACATTCGCGCCGCAAAAGGTCATGTCCGCTTTACCTGTCCCTACCAAAAATCAAATCCGTCCGTATTGATGGTGCAGCCCACCAAGGACAGGCCGCACTTCGATGCGCCCAACGCGCTGAATGAGCCTTCGAACCGGCGCGTCCTTGCCTAATGAGAGATGCGTTCGGACGGCGTTGTAGTACTCCATGTAACACATGAGGATTGGCGGAGGTGTTGACGAACCGGATTAACCGGTTTGGTGATCGCGTCACTGTGCGAAAGCGTATTTGCTACTAAGCGCAACACAGTCGGGCTGCGGGCCTCGATTTTTTCGGGGCCCGATTTCTTCTAATCGAATTAGTCGGCACGGTATTAGATAGAAGGGCCGAAGGGCACCGAGTTGATTATGGCGCCCGACCCCATCGGAGCGCCCGACCCCATCGG
>JBKPLN010000163.1:0-1592 GCA_046731635.1 Pseudomonadota bacterium
CTCGACAGCTGGGCGACATTGGTCGGAGTATTTTCGCGGACCTCAAAATCTAATCACGAATTTGGCGAGGAACGGCATTCCAGCCGGGCCGAGCGCCCGCGGCATGATGGCGCTGTGGGTATCAGTTTGTCATAATCGCCTATCTATATTGTCAATAATGACATCTGGCCAACATACGAGAACCACACGATCTTGCATCCGCAGATAACGACCACGGAGCAAAATCAATGAAACGCTATGTAATCGAGCGCGACCTGCCGGGCGTAGGCGCGATGAACCGCGCGCAACTCAAGGACGCGGCTGCGACTTCCAACGACGCGCTGGCCAAGCTCGCCGGCAAGGTGCAGTGGGATCACTCCTACGTTGTCGACAACAAAACCTTCTGCATCTACCTGGCCGAAAGCGAGGCGGCAGTTCAGGAGCACGCCAAGTTGAGCGGCTTTCCGGCAACCAAGGTCACCGAAGTAAAGACCGTCATCGATCCGTTGACCGCGAATTCGTGAATGAGCGGGGACCTCGAATAGAGGGGCCTTAAGGACGCTTTCGCATGCTGCACGACAAAGCACACACCGGACAGTTCTGCTGGATGGACCTGGCAGCCACTGATGTCGAAAGTGCCAAATTGTTTTACGGCGAACTGTTCGGCTGGACGTCTCGCGAGCAGGCGGCAAATGGCGGCAATTTTATCCGTTTGCAGTCATCCAGCCACGATATCGGCTCGGTTTATCGATTGAGAAAAGAGCTTCTTGACAAAGGAATCGCCTCGCATTGGACGCCCTATGTTCTGGTAAAGAGCGTGAAAGACACGACTAGCCGTGCTGCCTTGCTCGGCGGGATTGTCATCGTTGACCCTTTCGTTGTCTCCGGCGTCGCGCGCATAGCGCTCATTCTGGACTCGGTTGGTGCGGTCGTCGGCCTGTGGGAGCCGATCCAGTTGAACATGAAGGCGAATGGTCATGGCTAGGAAGATGATGCCGCTAAACAGACGCACAACACGATCCCCGAACGGACACGCAGACCGCGTGCTGGATGTCACCATTGTCGTTCTCGAAGGCGGGTATGCATCGACGGCAATTGCTCCCATCGAAGTCTTTCACTCCTCGGGGGTGGTCTGGAATTGGCTGCACGGCGAAAATTTGCGTCCACGATTCCGGGTGAGGACCGCCTCGGTCGATGGACGGAAAGTTAATGCCGCCGGCTCCCTCGGCCTTACTCCTGATTGTTCAATAAGCGATATCAATCAGACCGACATCATCATCGTGTCCGCGCCCGGTTGGGATGTGCTGGACCATATTGCAGAAAATACGTCACTCCTGCCGTGGCTGCGAAAGTGGCATGCGCGCGGGGCCTACATTGCCGGCGCGTGCAGCGGGGTTGCATTCCTTGCCGAAAGCGGAATTCTCGATGGCCGGCGAGCAACTACCCATTGGGGCGTCGCCGAAATATTTCGCAAACGCTATCCGAAGGTTCGCTGGCATCCCGAACAATTCGTGACTGAAGACGGACGGCTGTTCTGCAGCGGCGGAGTCTATGCCTCGATAGATCTGAGCCTGTATCTGGTCGAGAAGTTTTGTGGCCATAAAGTTGCATTG
>JBKPLN010000164.1:0-5946 GCA_046731635.1 Pseudomonadota bacterium
CGGTCTATCGCGCCTGCTATTGGAGCGCGGTGCTCGGACTGTGGGCGGCCATCGCTGTTACCGGCGTCGTGATCTATATCGGCGCGCATCTGCCGCCGATCCAGTCGCTCGAGATTCCGAAGCGGCCGCCCTCGATCAGCATCCTCGACATGAGCATGAAGCCGGTCGCGACGCGCGGCGACCAGGGCGGCGGCACGCTCACGCTCAAGGAACTGCCGCCTCACCTGCCGAAGGCCTTCATCGCCATCGAGGATCGCCGCTTCTACGATCACCACGGCGTCGATCCGTTCGGCATCGGACGCGCTTTCGTCGCCAACGTCCTGCACCGCGCTGTTGCGCAGGGCGGCTCGACGATCACGCAACAGCTGGCAAAAAACCTTTTCCTCACGCAGGAGCGCACGATCAATCGCAAGCTACAGGAAGTGGTCCTGGCTCTGTGGCTCGAGCGCAAGTTCTCCAAGGCGCAAATTCTGGAGAGGTATCTCAATCGCGTGTACTTCGGCGCCGGTGCCTACGGGATCGAACAGGCCTCGCAAAGATACTTCGGCAAATCAGCGCGCCAGATCACGCTGGGCGAGGCGGCGCTCCTAGCGGGACTCGTGAAATCGCCGTCGCGTCTTGCGCCGACGCGAAATTTTGACGGAGCCGAGAAACGCGCAAAGGTCGTGCTCGCAGCGATGGCCGAGCTCAGTTTCATCGGCCGCTCCGCCGAACGCACGGCGCTGGCCCGTCCGCCGCGCATTGTGGCGCAGCCCGACATGGGTTCAGTCCATTACGTGGCCGATTGGGTCATGGACGCGCTTAATGACGCGATCGGTCACGTCGACGATGACATTATTGTGCAGACCACGATCGACGCAGCCTTGCAGGCGAGCGCCGAAAAAGCGCTCAACGACGAGCTTGCGCAGAAGGGCGACAGGAACGGGGTCACGCAAGGCGCGCTAATCGCGATGAGCCCGGATGGCGCAGTGCGGGCTTTGGTCGGTGGTCGAAATTATACTGAAAGCCAATTCAACCGTGCAGTCGCCGCCAAGCGTCAGCCTGGCTCTGCGTTCAAGCCGTTCGTTTACCTCGCCGCAGTCGAGCGTGGATTGACGCCAGACACCGTGCGCGAGGACAGGCCGATCAACGTCAAAGGCTGGCAGCCGGAAAACTACGGCCACGAGTACTTCGGCCCGGTGACGCTGACACGGGCTCTTGCGCAATCGCTGAACACGGTGTCGGTGCGGCTGACGCTGGAAGTCACGCCTATGGCCGTCATCCGCACGGCGTACCGTCTCGGCATTACTTCCAAGCTCGAGCCAAATACCTCGATCGCGCTGGGTACCTCTGAAGTATCGGTGCTCGAGCTGGTGAGCGCGTACGCGCCCTTTGCCAATGGCGGCTATGCGCTTGTGCCCCGCGTGGTCGATAAGATCACCTTAACCAACGGCAAGCTCATCTATGCACGCAACATCCAGCAGTTCGGCCGCATCATCGATGCGCGCCATGTGAGCATGATGAACGCGATGATGGCCGAGACGCTGACCATCGGCACCGCGCAGAGGGCGAGCCTGCCCGGCTGGCCCGCAGCCGGAAAAACGGGGACCAGCCAGGATTTCCGCGACGCCTGGTTTATCGGCTACACCGCGCACCTTGTCACCGGGGTTTGGCTGGGCAATGACGATGGAACGCCGACAAAGCATGTGACCGGCGGCAGCCTGCCGGTGGAGATCTGGAGCCGCGTCATGCGCGGCGCGCACCAAGGCGTCCCGGTGGCAAGCCTGCCGGGCGCTCCAGGGGGGAATTTCTTCTCCGGCCTGTTCGGCGGCAGCAACTCCAGACCCGTGCCGCCGGCTCCCGTCCAACCCGTCGCGGCAAGCAATTCGACGACGGCCAGCGGCGGACTCGATGGCTGGCTGCTGAACAATCTTTTCGGGCGCCGCTGATCAGTATTTTGGCATGGCGCGGCGTATGCCTTGCGTCGTCAACCAGAGCACCAGCGTGACGCAGCCCATCGCCGCAACTCCTATCGCGAGGGGCCAGGCGCTCTCTCCGAGCAGCCAGCCCACCACCGCGCCACACAAAGCTGCAACGCTTTGCTGCACGAACCCGAACAGCGAAGAGGCTGCGCCGGCACGTTCCGGAAATGGGGTCAGCGCGCCGGCAATGCCCTGTGGCAGCACCATGCCGAGACCGGCGAGATAAATGGCCATTGGAAAGACGAGTGCCAGCGACGAGGCAAATCCGCAGGCGACAGCCAGCATCATCCCAACGCCGCCGGCAGCGCAGGTACCCGCGCCAATTCCAAGCATGCCGTCGAGTCCAAATGCCACGACCACGCGCGCGGCCAGGGCCGAGCCGGTCATGTAGCCGACGGAGCCGAGCGCGAACGCGATACCGAAATCAAACGGACTGAGCTGATAGAGATCCTGCAGCACAAATGCGGCCGCAGAAATCCAGACGAACAGGCCGGCGTAGCTCGCAGCGGTAATGCCGAGATAGGCGAGATACGCGGGGTTGCGCGCCACGAATCGATAGGAACGAAGAATCGATGTAATCGATAGCGGCTCCGCGGCTCGCAACTTTAATGTTTCCGGCAACCTCGCCCACACGATTCCCACGCCGGCGAAGCCTGCGACAACCAGGGTAAAAAACACTGCTCGCCAGCCGAGATAGGTCTGCAGGAATCCACCCGCAATCGGTGCCAGGACCGGCGCCAGCGCCATCACCGAGGCAATAAGCGACAATTCGCGCCCGGCCTGAGCACCGGAATGGATGTCGCGCACGATCGCGCGGGCCAGAACGATGCCGCCGCAGCCGCCGAGCGCCTGGAAGGCACGCGCCACTATGAGCATTTCGATCGATGTCGAAAGTGAGCAAGCCAGGCTCGCGAAGCAGTAAAGCGCGAGCGCGGCGATCAGGATCGGCTTGCGGCCGTGTCGATCGGACACCGGCCCATAGAAAATTTGCCCGACGGCAAATCCGATGAGGTAGGCGGAGATGGTGAATTGCGCCTGCGCCGTCGATGCGTTGAGCTGGCGAGCGATGTCCGGCAGTGACGGCAGATACATGTCGGTCGTGAGCGGACCGATCGCGCTCAACGCTGCAAGCAGGGCCGTGAGCGCGAATGTTCCGGGACGCAGCATGGCGGAATTTGTTTGTCCAGTATCCTGACCCCGGTCATGCCGGCAGGATGACCAACTTGATGCGAGAGCAAAAGGCTAGCGCGAATCCAGGCCGTAGCGATGGAGATCCGCGCCATGCGCATCCAGCCAGGCCTTGGCACGGCCCATGTGCGGGCAGATGCCCTCAACCAGCCGCCAGAATCGACGCGAGTGATTCATCTCGATGAGGTGGGCAACCTCGTGCGCTGCAAGATATTCGAGCACGAACGGAGGAGCCATCACCAGTCGCCAGGAATAGGAGAGCACGCCGCTCGAAGAGCATGAACCCCAGCGGCTCGACTGGTCGCGCACTGACACCCGCTTGAACGCGATGCCAAGGGCCTGTGCGGCCGACTGACTCGCCGCCTGCAAGTCACGCTTGGCTTCGCGCTTGAGATAATCGTGCACCCGGCGCGACAGATGAGGTTTGTCGCCGGCGACACACAACAAGTGCTCGTTTCCGTGCGTCTCGATCCAAACGGTGCCTCTTGCCCCGGGTCGGTGGTCGATGCGGTATTCGTGGCCCCGCAGCGGCAAGAATGCGCCATGGACAAAAGGTGCGGCGCCGGGCAGACGTCGAAGCCGTGATGTAATCCAGGCACTGTGCTTTTGAGCGAATTCCTTTGCGTGCTTGACGCTGCCGCGCGTAGGCATGGTGAGCACAACCTCGCGGCTCGCCACAAGAATGCGCAACGTATAGCGGCGCGCCTGCCTATGCCGGCGCACGCGGACAGGATGAATGTCCCCATCGCAAGTGACCGTAATGGCCGACGGCTCGCTGGTCCGGCGATAAAGCAGGGCGCGGAATGGTATCGACATCATCGGATCAAATCGGAACGGGCCAGCTGTGTTCCACAGTCACGTGCGCACGCCATCAACGCTGAGCTACGACCTTCAGGAGTGTAGAGCGCAGATTACGGCTGCCGTTATGCGACAGCGCGAAGTCGGCAATGCGGGGAGCGATCTCGGCGCGGAAGCGGGAGCCATTGAACACGCCATAGTGACCGACTGCCGGCTGCACGTAGTGAACCTTATTCTCCTCAGGAATGTTGACGCACAGTGCATGCGCAGCTTCGGTCTGGCCGACGCTCGAGATATCGTCATTCTCTCCCTCCACCGTCATCAACGCGACGCGTCTGATCGCGGCCGGGTCGACGCGCCGACCGCGATGCGTCATTTCCCCTTTTGGCAAGGCATGGCGGACGAACACGGTATCCACGGTCTGCAGATAAAACTCGGCGGCGAGATCCATGACCGCGAGATATTCGTCATAGAATTCACGATGCTTCTGGGCAGAATCGCCGTCGCCTTTCACGAGATGAAGGAAGAGATTGTGATGCGCCTCGATATGCCGATCGAGGTTCATGCTCATGAAGCCATGAAGCTGCAGGAAACCCGGATAGACGTCGCGCATGAAGCCGGGATGCGGGAACGGCACTTTGGCAATCACGTGATTGCGGAACCAGTTGAGTCCTCGCCGCTCGGCGAGCTTGTTGACCTCGTTGGGATTGATGCGCGTGTCGATCGGCCCACCCATTAGCACCATGGAGCGCGGAACGTCGGGATCGTTGTCGGCTTCCATGAGCGCGACGGCAGCCAGCACCGGCACCGAGGGCTGACACACGGCAATCACGTGCAGATCGCCACCCAGCAGATGTAGGATTGAAATGATGTAGTCGATGTAGGTATCGAGATCGAAGCGCCCTGCCGACAGCGGCACCATGCGGGCGTCGATCCATTCGGTGATGTACACCTCGTGATTGGGGAGAAAAGTCTCCACCGTGCCGCGCAACAATGTCGGGTAATGACCCGACATCGGAGCGACAATGAGCAGTCTGGGCTGAGGCCGCCGCGGCGCCTGCCGGAAAGCACGTTCAAAGTGCAGGAGCCGACAGAAAGGACGTTCCCAGATGCTCTTGATCTGGACGGGGACCTTCTCGCCGCCCACGGTTGTTGAATCGATGTCCCATTCCGGCCGGCGATACCGGCGGGTCGAGCGCTCGAACAACTCCATCGTGGCCGCCATCGACTTGCCATAGGAGGTGTGAGCGAGCGGATTCGCTGGATTCTTGAAGAACAGCCGCGTCGCGTCTGCGAAGGCACGAGCCGGATTGAGTGCGGCATGCCCCATTTCGTAAAACCAGTACATCGGCGTGGCCAATAACGTGCCGCTGCCGTCGGAGAGCGTTGCTGCTCCGCCGAATTCACCAATTGCCATTGATTCCCCCGGCCCTCGCTGCAGTGCGGCAGACTGTCGCTTTTCTGTCATAGCGTCAACATAGAGAATAGTCGTTGGTATGCCGTTTACAACGCCCAACGGCGCTGTAAGTCCCATTAAACACAAGCTTTTTTTATCTACTCGCTGGTCTGCAAAAGCGAGCCTTGCACCCGCGCGCTGTGCAAAAGCATCAAAAAAGCCAATGATGCAGCCGCGAACAGCACAATATTAAGGATAAAAGCCTCGATCATCAGATCGGCGCGAAACACGTGGTCGATGAGCAGCGCGCGCATGCCTTCAAAGACGTAGGTCGGCGGAAGCGCCCAGGCAAAGTACTGAAGCCAGCCGGGCAGAACCGACACGGGATAGTACACGCAGGTCAGCGGCAGAAACAGAAACATGATCGTCCAGGCCATGCTCTCCGCGCCAAGGCCGTTACGTAACAAAAGTCCCGCGACGAAAATGCCGACGGCCCAACTCGTCAAAATCAGATTGGCGAAAAACGCGGCCAGTGCCAGACCGAGCGCCCACAGGTTAAACCCGAAGAAGGCAATCGCGAGCAACGAGACCGGGATCATTCCG
>JBKPLN010000165.1:0-3304 GCA_046731635.1 Pseudomonadota bacterium
CCTTGGCAGAACGGCGTGAGTAGGCAAGGTACTCGTCACGGTCTGCGACATTAAAGAGGTTGAGTGCATATACGGGAGCGGTCATCGCAATCTCCAAACAGATGACCGGACGACGCACAGCGTCACGGGGGTGCTTTTGCAGAGCTAAGTGTGCCACCAGTGTGCCAGAATTGCGCCAGCAAAAAGGTCGGTGCCGACCGCCGCGCTCCCCTCACGCCCGTTTCAAAACCAAGTGAATTCAAGTCAGAGAACTTTCACCTGCTCGCCACCCTATCGTCCAAATGCGCCCACAGGTTCCGCGCCCGTTCAACAACACGCAGAAGGTGATTATGCTTGCCAGACAGCGGATGTCGTTTGACCCTGAAACTGTTTCCCTCTTGCGGAAAACACTTGATGACGCCTGGAACAACTTAGGACCCGAGCAGAGAGCAATGACAAGCCGAACATTGTTGGCCGAACGCATACTCAAGTCGGCGGTAAAGGGTGAGCGCGATCCAAAACGGCTGCGTGAAGCGGCTCTTACAGCGAAAGCCGCCTAATAGAGATCCTCAAACCGATCAGCGCGGAGAGACGGCGAAGGTGACTACTATGGACAAATCGGGTGCAACCCAGCTCTACCGCATTGTTATCAATGCCAGCGCTCGGGCGATTTGGGATGCGATCACTTTGCCCGAATGGACCGACAAGTATGGCTATAGTGGCCGCGTAGAATATGAACTTAAGGCCAGCGGCCGCTTCTCCCATCGCGCCAGTGCTGAGATGAAGGCAATGGGAATGCCGGATGAGATCATTGTCGGCGAAGTCATTGAAAGCGATCCCCCAAGAAAACTTGTGCAGACTTGGCACCCACTCTTCAACGCGGATTTTTCGGCGGAGCCGCCTACGCGCGTCACGTACGAGATCGACGAGAGCCAGAGCGGTGTGTGCACGGTCACCATTACTCACGCCGTCACTGGTGCGCCGATGGTGGCCGGCATGGTGCCGGGTGGCGGCGACCCCTCGAAAGGTGGTGGCGGTTGGCCATGGGTGCTCAGCGATCTCAAGTCGCTGCTGGAGACCGGCAAGCGGATGCCAGTCTAAACCGTCAGGTCCTGCAGAGGTCCGCTTTTTTGGTAAAGCGGACATCTTCGACGGGAAAACGGATATCCGAATAGGCTCCGATAAGACCTATCGTGCATGGGTGCCGGATATCGGGCATCGTTCCGCATCAAAATCCGGCTTCAAACCTGCACCCACCTCCGCCGCGTTTCCCGCTCAGAATTCACCCAAGGAGTGGATTTGTGCCCGCCGATAGGTCTTAATTGGCGATGTCTCATAGTGACGGGGAGATCCATGAGGGCATTGCGCAGCTTTACCGTAGCCACTGCTGTTGGTCTTCTTGCCCTGGTCGGTGCAGTTCACCAGGCATCGGCGCAAATCAAGATAGGCGCCGTCCTCTCGGTGACCGGACCGGCGTCATTTCTGGGCGATCCGGAAAAGAGGACGCTGGAAATCTATGTCGACGAGATCAACGCAAAAGGCGGCGTGAACGGGCAAAAGCTGCAGCTGGTTGTCTACGATGACGGCGGCAACGCCGACAATGCGCGCACCTTCGCCACCCGGCTGGTCGAAGAAGACAAGATCGCCGCCATGGTCGGCGGCAGCACGACCGGCTCGACAATGGCGATGATCCCGGTCTTCGAAGAGGCGAAGATCCCGTTCATTTCACTGGCCGGAGCCATCCAGATCATACAGCCCGTGCGTGCGTGGGTGTTCAAGACGCCGCACACCGACAGAATGGCATGCGAAAAGATCTTTGCCGATCTCAAGGCGCGCAAGCTGACCACCATCGGGTTGATTTCAGGAACGGATGCGTTCGGAAAGTCGATGCGCGATCAGTGCGTCGCAGTGGCGGGCAATGCCGGCATCACGATCGCGATCGAGGAAAGCTACGGGCCGCGCGACAGCGACATGACCCCGCAGCTCACCAATATCCGCAACAAGGCGGGCGTGCTCGCCGTCGTGAATGCCGGGTTCGGCCAGGGCCCGGCGATCGTGACGCGCAACTATCGTCAGCTCGGAATCACGTTCCCGCTGTACCAGAGCCACGGCGTCGCCTCCAAGCAGTTCATCGAGCTCGCCGGCCCGGCGGCGGAAGGCGTGCGGCTGCCGGCCGCCGCGCTGCTCATCGCGGACAAGCTCCCGGACAGCGATCCGCAGAAGCCTGTTGTGCAGAATTATTCGCGCACCTATCAGCAAAAAACCGGCCAGGCGGTTTCGACCTTCGGCGGTCACGCCTATGACGGCCTCATGATCCTGGTCGAGGCCATGCAGCGCGCGAAGAGCGCCGACACGGCCAAGGTGCGCGACGAAATCGAGCGGACAAAAGGCTACGTCGGCACCGGAGGAATCGTGAACATGTCGCCGGCCGACCACATGGGCCTCGACCTGTCGGCATTCCATATCCTCGAAATCAATCGCGGCGACTGGACGGTGATCCCCGGCAGCTGAGATGATGGCGCGATACGCCCGGCAGGCGCCACCGCGCTAGCTTGCGACTGCCAAATCCGGGACTTGTAAGGCTTGCGAGGCATTCGAGGCGATGGCCGAGTTGCTGCAATTTGTCTTCTCCGGCCTCACCGTGGGCGCCATCTACGCGCTGGTCGCACTCGGATTTACGCTGATCTACAAGGCGTCGGACATCATCAATTTCGCGCAAGGCGAGTTCGTGATGCTGGGCGGAATGACGACCGTCTTTATGGCGCATGCCGGCGTCCCATTGCCGCTTGCCGCGCTCATCGCCATCATCGCGACAACCGCCATCGGCCTGGCCTTGCATCGCTTTGCGATCGAGCCTGCGCGCGGGGCGACAGCGGTCGCCCTGATCATGATCACGATTGGCGCCTCGATATTTCTGCGCGGCACCGCGCAGATCGTTTTCGACCGGCGTTTCCATAGCCTGCCTCCGCTTTTCGGTGCCGATCCGATTCAGTTCGGCGGGGCGGCCATCCTGCCGCAAAGCCTGGTCGTGTTGGCAACTGCAGCAGCGATCGTCGTGGTGCTTTGGCTCTTCATCGAGCGCACCATTTTCGGCAAGGCGGTGATTGCGACGGCGGCCAACCGCCTGGCGGCGCGGCTCGTCGGCGTCGATACCCGGCGCATCGTCGCTTTTTCGTTTGCCGTCTCCGCGGCGATGGGGGCAATTGCCGGCGTCCTCATCACGCCGATCACGCTGACCAGTTACGATGCGGGGACATTGCTGGCGCTGAAGGGCTTCGCGGCGGCGATGCTCGGTGGAATTGGCAGCGCGCCGGGAGCCGTGGTC
>JBKPLN010000166.1:0-2988 GCA_046731635.1 Pseudomonadota bacterium
CTTCTCATCCGACCACATGAACTATCCGATGTTGCGACCCGCGATGGAGGAACTGTTCGAGGAGTTCAAGCCCGCTTTCCTTGCCAATGCCGCATACCGGTTCCGCAATCGCGAACAATTCTTGCCGATCTCGGCCCATGATCACCTGTTGCTCAACTCGAACCGGGCTCGGGTGGCGAAGCCCTGCAACTCGGCGCATTTCTCGGTGCGCTATTGCCAGACGGCGAGTCCGGAGGCTCTCGAGGCTCGGCTGAAGCAGCTTGCGGACGGCACGATGCGTTTTACTTGCATCAACTATCTCGAGGCGATCGTCGACAAGGTGCCCGATGCGATGCGCTATCTATCCGAGGCAACCGGGCCGTCGGCGCCCTTCGAAAAGCCACGTACTGAGGCGTACCTATCGCGCTCGCGAAAGCGGCCGTTCGCAAGGCTCGTATCGACATTCGTGCAGAGTGCGCGCGAGCTATTCGCCAAAGCGGATGACAGCCGGATTAGAACGCCATCGCTCCGGCTCGACCAGGGCAGTAAGACCCCCGAGGGTCCGGCGGCACCCGCCGCAGCCAGCGAGACGATCCAGTGACGCGGGAGGAGTATCCTGACTGGCCAATCGCGGAGGGTGCGCGACGGCGACGTTGCCAGTCGGCTCGGCCCGTCGAGTTCTGAATCAATTCGGCGCCCGTGGAGGTCGTCTTACGACACCGCCGAGTTCATCACAGCCACCTGTCACCTCTGTTGATCTTGGTCCCGCGAGCGGCTCACGGCCATGACTTGACCGGCCTTCCTCATCGGTGGCGGGCTGCTAGAGTGAGCGCCCTTTCATAGTTGCGAGGTGCAGAAGGTTGAGTGAGGACGCACGTTCGTCAGCTGACGCCGTGTCGAGGCGCGACCTCCCACTATGGGCATTGACCGGCTTGGCGGTCGTCGCATCGTTCTTATGTCGATTGGTCGAAAGGCACGCAGTGCGCGCCAATTACGACGACGGCGTCTATTGGCAAACGGCAATGGCGATTGGCGCGGGCAAGCAGCCGTATACCGAAGTATTTCATGCGCAGCCACCACTATTTCCATGGTTCATTTCGCTGCCATTTCGACTGGAGAGAACATTCGCACTTGATTCCGAGGTGATCGCAAGGCTTTTAATGACATTGTTTGCGGTGCTGCTTTGCGCATCAGCTGCTGGCGTTGCTTCGTTTCTCGGGGGCCCGCGGGCCGGAATGATTGCTGCTCTGATTACGGCGATTTTACCAATTGTCCAGGACTATAGCTATCTATTCGGCGCCGATCTGCCAGCTGCTGCGCTCACAGGCGCCGCGATGTGGTGCGCGGTGCGAGGTGCGTCGTCGACCTCGAGCGGTTTGGTGTGGACCGCCACGGGCGGAATTGTCACATTGGCATTGTTCGTGAAACTGATCGCCGTAGTTGTCTTGCCAGCGATTGTAATTCTCATCGCAACGACCGCCCTGCAAGCCCCGTCCTGGCGGGCCCGCGTTGTCCGAGGGCTGAAGGTTTCTCTCTGGACGCTCGCTGGCGTAGCCGGGACCGCCCCATTGCTGGTAATACTTCTGCGGCCACCAAAAGTCGCTTCGCAGCAGATTTTCCAATTTCATGTGGACGCCGCGAACCATGTGCACCAAAGCATCACGAGTGCTGTATCGGGCGCTGGCGCCTGGTATTGGCCGTTTCTATTACTTGCTGGGTGTGCCGCAATCTTCAATCTGCGCCACTCGCCTAAAGATCGCCCCACCACAATAGCCGTCTCAGTGTTTGCGGCCACCGGACCGTTCTTTGTCTACCTACACCGCCCGATCTTCGGACATCACATGTTGCTATTTGTTATGCCGGGCAGCGTGCTATTGGCGGTCGCCGCAAACGCGCTATTGACAAGGGCCAATGGACGCGAGTCACTGTTGTCGTACCTAACGATCCTGATGGCATCATTTGTGTGCGCGACGCAGTGGGCGATCGTTAATGTTGGCCAACCCCTTCAGGAAGCAAAGGTCGAGGCATGTCTTCGTACGCTCCCGCGCGACTACGAGATCGTCTCCGATGATCAGGAGTTGCTGGCACGCGCAGGCCTCAAAACACCACCCTGGCTTGTCGATACCTCTAACGTCCGAATCAAGAGCGGGTACCTGAGCGACGATGAGATCGCGACAGCTACTGAGAATGCGGACGGCGTATTGCTTTCCCCCCGGCATGGACGACTCCGTATGACTGCTGCTCCCGAATTAGCTGTACGGCATTTCCTGGTGCGCTATACGGCCGATGGTTACGACCTATATGTCGGTACACAAGCGGCTCTCACTCGTTGTCACGGAAAGGTGCGTAGCCTGGCTAGGCCAGCCCGGTAACGGCTCCAGGCGCCGGAACCGTCATATTCGCACCGGCCACCTGGGCCGCCGGAGGATGAAACCTGACTTTGATCAATTGATCAACTAGTGCGGTTCCTTCCGGCCGTGGAGCCGGTCGAGGACAGTTCGGATATCGGAGGGTAGCGGGTCCGCGGCGGTGACGGTCTGATCGCCGGCTTGGATGTCGATGGTGCGGTAGCGGCACAGGGTAGTGACGAGCTTCTTGATTTGACCACCCGGTTTGTTGCTCAAGCCAGCAAGTGACGGCCAAGACGGCGAAGACGATTGTGAGGTGGGCCTCTATCAAGTCCTTCTTGTGGGTGATAGATCGGCCGCGCGCGGAGGTCGGTCCTGGACATGCGAAAGCTCTTCTCGATCTGCCACAGCTGGTGATAGGCGCCCATCACGTACTCGGCGGTCTGCGCCTCCAGATTCGTGACGCTAGCCCTTCAGCCGGGCCAGCGCGCGGGCCTTCCCCTCCAGGTCTCGATTCACAGACTTAGTAGCACCGGTGGGCTGGACGAACCGGTTCCGCTTCACCGCGGCCTGACCGGCGACGGCCTTCTCCGCTTTCGCGACCTGCTGGTCGATCTCCTTCAGGG
Source organism: Pseudomonadota bacterium (assembly GCA_046731635.1). GTDB lineage: Bacteria > Pseudomonadota > Alphaproteobacteria > Rhizobiales > Xanthobacteraceae > Pseudolabrys. The sequence goes on from JBKPLN010000166.1 coordinate 2,954, forward strand.
TGCGGCGGGCCCGGTCGGCCGGTACTGGTAGAAGA
>JBKPLN010000167.1:0-4467 GCA_046731635.1 Pseudomonadota bacterium
GCCTGGCAGGGTGAGACCGCGGTCACGGTCAAGCCGGGTGCGGCCGGCGTCACGTGCTGGCGCTGGGAACTCGCCCGCGGCGATCAGGGCGCCGTCACCGCCAACGCGCCCGGCATGATCACGCATGAAAAATTGAGTGCTTTTCTCGAAACGATGCCGAAAGGCGACCTTTTGATGCGCGGCGACAGCGTCGCTTTCCCGCCTGGCGGATGCGCCTATCTTCATCGCCACCAGGGCCCTGGAATACGCTGCCTGATCGAGGGTGGCATACGCATCGATACCCACGGAAGGTCGACGTCGTTCGGCCCTGGAGGCGCGTGGTATGAAGCCGGTCCGGACGCGGTCTTCGCTCAAGCCGCACCTGACAAGCCAAGCCGCTTTATTCGCGTGATGATCCTGCCGCGCGAACTCCAGGGCAAAAGCTCAATTCAATATGTGAACGATGACGACAAGGCGAAGCCCAAGCCACAGCAGTATAAGATCTACGCGGATGCGCCGATCTCGTTCGAAGCGCGAAAATGATTCCGGGCGATGATGTCGATCGACCGACAGCAGGCTTTTTCGGGCACCAAGGACGCCGCGCCGGCGCTGCGTCTGGATGCAGCGCGGCTTGAACGCTATCTGTCCACGAATGTCGCGGGTTTCGCGGGCCCACTCGCAGTCAGGCAGTTCAAGGGCGGGCAGTCGAATCCAACATATTTGCTCGAGACGCCGGCGCGGGGCTACGTGTTGCGCCGCAAGCCGCCGGGCAAGCTCCTTCCATCGGCTCATGCGGTGGACCGCGAATATCGCGTTATTCGAGCGCTCCATGCGCAAGGCTTTCCCGTCGCGGAGCCCCTCGCCTATTGCTCCGACGAGAGCGTCGCCGGCACACCATATTACGTGATGGACTACGTCGATGGCCGCGTGTTCTGGGAACCGCAAATGCCGGGCTCCAATCCAGCCGAGCGAGTGGCGGTCTACGATTCGATGAATGCCACGATTGCCCGCCTCCATGCGCTCGATCCGGGGAATATCGGTCTTGGCGATTTCGGCAGAGGCGAAAACTATGTCGCCCGGCAGGTCGAACGATGGTCGAAACAGTACCGCGCATCGGAGACCGAAAAGATCGATGCCATGGAGCGCTTGATCGACTGGCTGCCCAAGCACATTCCGCATGGCGGTCCGGTGCGGCTCGTGCATGGCGACTACCGGCTCGACAATCTGATCATTGCGCGCGATGCGCCGAAAGTCCTCGCCGTGCTCGATTGGGAACTATCCACGCTCGGCGATCCGCTGGCCGATTTCAGTTACCACCTGATGGCCTGGCATATGCCCCACTCCGAAAGCGCGGCCGGAACGGCGACGCTCGTCGGTCAGGACCTGAATGTACTCGGCATTCCTTCGATGATTGACTATGTCGACAATTACGTCGCGCGCACCGGGCTCGACCCTCGCCCTCACCTGTCCGTCTACCTCGCCTATAATTTTTTCCGCATCGCCGCCATCCTGCAGGGCATCATCGGTCGCGTTCGCGATGGCACGGCGACCAGTGAATTCGCCCCGGCAAAAGCCGAAATGATCCGCCCCCTCGCCGACAAGGCCTGGGGCTTCGCGCAACAGGCCTGATCCGCTTCGGCAGCATCAACAAATCCTTTCCAAGGAAAACCGGATTTGTCGACGCGCCGACGCACATAATTGAGACTCGGGCGGCTAGATTGGCATCATGCCTAAGCTCGAAAGCTCGCCGAAGCCGCGACAGCAAGCCAGTGAGAGCGAGGCCATAGCCAACCCGCCGGTCTCAAAGCAGGCTCCACCGCCGCCCGGCATGGGCAAGTTCGTGGACAAGACGGCCTAGCGGTCTACTGACGAGGTTTCTGAGTCATTCCGGGCCGCGCTTAAAGCGCGAACGCGGAATCCAGCCACATAGATTTACTTTGCACTTCTGGATTCCGGATCGCCGTTTCGCGGCATCGGGAATGACAACGGAGAGTTTTTCAGCCGCCTGCCAACCAAATTTCCTGGTCAGCGCCGGGCCTGAAAGAAATTTTTCAACAGCGCCGCGCTGTCGCTTTCGTTGATGCCGCCATAGACCTCGGGGCGGTGATGGCACGTCGGCGCGGCGAAGAAACGAACGCCGTGCTCGACGGCACCACCCTTGGGATCGGCGGCGCCGAAGTAAAGTCTGCGAATTCGCGCAAACGACATTGCCGTTGCGCACATGGCACACGGCTCGAGAGAGACATACAGGTCGCAGTCCGTCAGTCGCTCGCTTCCGGCCGCGGCCGCCGCGGCCCGAATGGCGATAAGCTCGGCATGGGCAGTTGGGTCGCGGTCGGCGATGACGCGGTTGCCGGCCCGCGCAATCACGCTGCCATCCCGCACGATGGCACAGCCAACAGGCACCTCGCCCCGCGCCCCCGCCGCACGGGCTTCTTCAAGCGCGATCTGCATGAAAGAAGGCATGGCTGCCGATGCTGTCGTGCCCGGCCTTGTGCCGGGCATCCACGTCTTTATACACGAAGCGACATAAAAGACGTCGATGGCCGGGACAAGCCCGCTCGCAACGAAGATCTTCAATGGCGGATAAAACAGACGAACATGTGGTGACGGGCGAACGAATCGCCAAGGTGATTGCGCGTGCGGGCCTCGCCTCACGTCGCGAGGCAGAAGCCTGGATCGCGGTGGGCCGAGTGTCCGTCAACGGCGCCGTGATTACGTCTCCGGCGCTGAATGTCACCCCGTCCGATCGCATTTCCGTCGATGGCACACTCTTGCGCGCGCATGAGCGCACGCGGCTCTTCCTCTACCACAAGCCTCGCGGCCTGGTGACGACCCACTCAGATCCACAAGGCCGCGATACGATTTTCGGCGCGCTTCCCAAGGGCCTGCCGCGCGTGATCAGCGTCGGCAGGCTCGACATCAATTCCGAGGGCCTGCTGCTGCTCACCAACGACGGCGGACTGGCGCGCATTTTGGAATTACCGGCGACCGGTTGGTTGCGCCGCTACCGCGTGCGCGCGCTCGGGCGCGTGCGGCAGGAAACGCTCGACAAGCTTCGAGCGGGAATATCAGTCGATGGCATCCGTTACGGTCCCATCGAAGCGACTCTCGATCGCGAGCAAGGCGCAAACATCTGGCTCACCGTCGGCATTCGTGAGGGCAAGAACCGCGAAGTGCGCAAGGTCCTCGAAAATCTCGGCTTGAAGGTAAACCGGCTGATCCGCGTCGCATTTGGGCCGTTCGATCTGGGCGAGCTCGCGGATGGCGCGGTGAAGGAAGTTGAAACCGCGGAGTTGCGGGCAAAGCTGGGCGAGCAGATCGTCTCGGCTTCCGGCGCCGATTTTGAGGCGCCTGTGCACGCCGAAGAGTCTGTCACGCGCCGCCATCCCGGAGCGCGTGATCAGGCACGATCGCCGCGCCAAACGACAGTGGAGCGGCCGACCCGATTTTCTTTCCATGCGCAGGAAGGCCGCCAAAACCACGGACCAAAACCCACGCGCGGGCGGTTCAATAAAAAGAGCCAGCGACGCGACCGTTCCGGCGGACCGCGTCCGTCGAGGCCAAAATAATGCGCGTCGTCGGAGGCAAGCTCCGCTCGCGCCCGCTGAGGGGTCCGAAATCGGACGCCGTGCGGCCCACGAGTGACCGGCTGCGCGAGGCGCTGTTCAACATTCTCTCCCATTCCTACGGCGATCCGGTCACCGGCACCCGCGTGCTTGATCTGTTTGCCGGAACCGGGTCGTTTGGCATCGAGGCCATTTCGCGTGGTGCCGCTTACGCTCTCTTCGTCGATGAAGGCTTGGAAGCTCGCGCGTTGTTGCGCGACAACATCGAGTCGCTCGGTCTTGGCGGAGTGACACGGATTTTCCGGCGCGACGCAACCAAACTGGGGCTCGCTCATCCCCTCGAGCCATTTTCGCTCGCTTTTCTCGACCCGCCCTACGGCAGGGGATTTGCGGAAAAGGCCCTTGTCGCGGCACGCGAGGGCGGATGGCTTAAACCGGACGCGCTTGTTGTCGTTGAAGAAGCGGCCGATGCCGGATTCACGGCACCCGAGGGTTTCGTGGAACTGGAACGCCGCAAATACGACGACACCGAATTCGTGTTTTTGCGCACGACCTAGGCGCTGCCAACAACTACCGCCGGCCGAACAAGCGCTCGATATCGGTGAGTTTGAGTTCGACGTAAGTCGGTCGGCCGTGGTTGCATTGGCCGGAATTGGGCACCGACTCCATCTCGCGCAGAAGCGCGTTCATTTCCTCGGGTTTCAACCTCCGGCCGGCGCGGACCGAGCCATAACAAGCCATGGTCGCCGAAACGTGCATGAGACGACGTTCCAGCGGCAATGAGTCATCCCACTCTGCCATGTGGTCCGCCAAATCGCTCATCAGGCCCCTTACATCCACCTCTCCCAACATGGACGGCGTCTCGCGAACCGCGACGGCACCGGGACCGAATGACTCAATCACCAGACCGAACCGCGAC
>JBKPLN010000168.1:0-2533 GCA_046731635.1 Pseudomonadota bacterium
ACGCGATATTCACGAGGCGGTCGATGAAGTCATACATGCGCGCCTTGCGCAGCGTGACTTTGCAGCCGATCGCCTGACCGTCGCGCAGCTTGTATGTTGCGATCGACTTGCGCGACTTGGTGATGACCGCTTTCTGCCCCGCAATCATCGACAGGTCGTTGGCGGCATTGTCCACCTTCTTCCGGTCGGCAACGCCCTCGCCGATACCCATGTTGAGCACGACCTTGGTAATCTTGGGCATCTGCATGCGGTTGGTGTAGCTGAACTGCTTTGACAGCTGCTCCCGCACCACCTGCTCGAAGTGCGTCTTCAGCCGCGCGACGTAGTCCGAGCGCTCGCGCGGTTTCTTCACCTTCGGCGCATCACCTTTCTGCCCATCTCCCTTGGGCGAACCGCCCTCTTTCGCACTTTTCTGGGCGCCCTGGGGCTTTTGCGACTTTTGCGTCTTCTTGGCTTCGTTTTGCTGCGTATCAGCCATCGATTTCAACTCCGGAACGCTTGGCAACGCGCACCTTCTTGCGCGCATCGCCTTCGCCGACGAGCTTGAAGCCGACGCGAGTCGGCTTTCCGTCCTTGGGGTCGGCAACGGCAAGATTCGATAGATGGATCGCACTCTCCTTGGAGATGATCCCGCCTTCCTGCTGCGCGGTCTGCCGCTGATGGCGCTTCACCATTCCGATCCCGCGCACCAGCGCCCGCTCCTGATCGGGACGCACCTCGATTACCTCGCCGGTGCGGCCTTTATCGCGGCCGGCAAGAACCACCACCTTGTCGCCCTTCCGGATCCTTGCCGCCATCACAGCACCTCCGGGGCGAGCGAAATGATCTTCATGTGATTTTTGGCGCGCAGCTCGCGTGGCACGGGCCCGAAGATGCGCGTACCCACCGGCTCCATTTGAGGCGTAATCAGCACGGCGGCGTTCCGGTCGAAACGAATGACCGAACCATCGGGGCGCTTGATATCCTTGGAAATGCGCACGACGACGGCCTTCATAACGTCGCCCTTTTTCACACGGCCGCGCGGAATCGCCTCTTTCACCGACACGACAATGACGTCGCCGATGGTGGCGTACTTGCGCTTGGAGCCGCCGAGCACCTTGATGCACATGACGCGACGCGCGCCGGAGTTGTCCGCTACGTCGAGGTTGGTTTGCATCTGAATCATGATGCGGCTCTCACTATCTGCTGGCCCATAATGCCTACTGAACTTTCTGCTTCTTCTCGCCGCGGATTACTTCCCAGCGCTTGAGCTTCGAGATCGGTCGACGTTCTTCAATCCACACAACATCCCCCACCGAGTAGGCGTTCGCCTCGTCATGCGCGTGGTACTTCTTGGAGCGGCGAATGGTTTTTTTCATCGTCGGATGCGCAAAACGACGCTCAACGCGCACCACGATTGTCTTGTCCTGCTTGTCGCTCACGACAACGCCATGGAGCGTACGCTTCGGCATCTAGAACCTCTTATTCCTTCGATTTCGTCTTGGCGCGCGACTTGGTTTTCGCAGCGGTCTTGGGCTTGCTTGCTTTTGGCTTTTTTGCGACAGGCTCGACGTCTGCCTTCGGCGCCGGCTCTGGCATCCCGGCGCGCTTCTGCGCCGCGATTGTCTTCATGCGCGCAATGTCGCGCCGGATCGTCCGCACCCGAGAAGTATTTTCGAGCTGCCCGGTGGCGCGCTGGAAGCGCAGATTGAACTGCTCCTTCTTCAGCTTGAGCACTTCGTCATCGAGCTGATCGAGCGTCATCGCTCTTGCGTCGGCGGCTTTCATGGCGTCACTCGGCGATGCGTTCAATGAAACGGGTTTTGACCGGCAGCTTGGCGGCGGCCAGGCCCAGGGCTTCCCTTGCAACGTCGACCGGGATGCCGTCGACCTCGAAGAGGATGCGGCCAGGCTTCACCCGCACGACCCAAATTTCGGGCGTCCCCTTGCCTTTGCCCATGCGCACCTCGATCGGCTTCTTCGACACGGGAACGTCTGGGAACACTCGGATCCACACGCGACCGGAACGCTTCATGAAGCGCGTGAGCGCTCGGCGCGCAGCCTCGATCTGGCGCGCGGTGACGCGCTCAGGCTCGAGCGCCTTGAGGCCATATTGCCCGAAGGCAAGGGAGTTGCCGCTCGTGGCCACGCCGTGGATGCGGCCCTTATGCGCCTTGCGGAACTTGGTACGGATCGGCTGCAGCATGACTTAAACTCTGTTCATCTCCTCAAGCCGCTGTCTCGCGGCGGGGGCGACCACTGTCGCCTTCGGCCAATTTCTTGTCCTGCGCCATCGGGTCATGCTCAAGGATTTCTCCCTTGAAGATCCAGACTTTCACTCCGCAGGTGCCGTACGTGGTGAATGCGGTCGCTACTCCATAGTCGACGTCGGCACGCAGCGTGTGCAGAGGCACGCGTCCTTCGCGATACCACTCCATGCGCGCGATTTCCGCGGCGCCGAGCCGGCCCGAGCAGTTGATGCGGATGCCCTCGGCGCCAAGACGCATCGCCGACTGAACCGCGCGCTTCATGGCACGGCGGAAAGCAACACGAC
>JBKPLN010000169.1:0-8709 GCA_046731635.1 Pseudomonadota bacterium
CCCTGGAGCGATTGTTTCTGTTTCCCGCGCGCGGCGCGGCGTGTCGGCAGCGATCAGGACCGGCATGTCGAGCACCAGGAACGACAACGACTTGCCGTGGCCATCGAGACCGATGCTGGCATTGACGCCGCCTTCGAGCACGTCGTCGAGAACGAAGTTGAATGCGGCGAGCTTGGGCAGATCGTAGCGCACGACGCGAGATGGCTTGCGCGCCGCGAAAGCCGCGGCCACGCGCGTGGCCGTCACTTGCGCTGCCACCGCCGCATAGTCGGCCGGATTGCGGCAAACCAGTGCAAGATTGAGCCGGTTGCCTTTGTCGCCGGTTCGCGCATTGGCGATGTCCTGCAGGCGGACCGTACGCATCATGCCGGCGCTCCCAATATCGTCACCCGTGGCTGCGCGTAGCTGCGCTCGATCAGGCAGGACGCGCTGGCGAGGCGAGGCGTGGTGCGCCGGCGCACCCCTGCCCCACCCGCCGGCCCGGCGCAATAAAGCGCCTCGACCTCATCGAGCAGCATTTCGATCTCCCCGGCATCGATTGATTGCGCGGCGAAGCGCAGGCGTACGTCGGTTGACTGCGCCTGACGAAGATCCGCCGGGCTTCGCCCCGCACCCAACACGCTCACGACGCCGATCGCATCGATGCGCACCTCCAGCCGCGGAACGCGCTTGCGCAAACGCTCGCGAACGACATCGGCGGCGAGCTGCGCGCGAGCAGGTGCATTGGGGCCGGCATAGGAAATTTCCGCTTCCCCAAGCAATCCGCTGTCGAAGCAGACGGTCGCTTTCAATGTCTCCGGTGCCGGCCGGCCGCGCGCGCCAGAGACGCGCACCCGATCCTTGCCGATTTCGGCAACCTCAACGTCGGTCAGGTCAAGAGTCACATCGGGCGCGAGGTAGGCCGAGGGGTCATGGATCTCGTAGAGCAACTGCTCAACGACTGTAAGGCGATCCACCACGCCGCCGGTGCCGGTCGGCTTGATGATGACGATCTCGCCGTCCTGGTCGATCTCGGCGATCGGATAGCCGACATCGGCGAGATCGGGCACGTCCTTGTAGCCCGGGTCGGCGAAATAGCCGCCAGTGACCTGCGCGCCGCATTCGAGCAAATGGCCGGCAAGAGTGCCGGCGGCGAGCCGATCCCAGTCGTCGGCCCGCCACCGGAAGGCATGCAGCAAGGGGCCAAGCGCGAGCGCGGAATCGGCGACGCGGCCGGTTACAAGGATGTCGGCGCCCTGATCGAGCGCCTGCGCGATCGGCTGCGCGCCGAGATAAACATTTGCAGAAATAATCTCGCGTCTTTGCGCAAGCCTGGTGCCGCCGATTTCGCGGGCGGCGAGATCGGCCGCCGAAAGGCTGGCTGCTATGTCGTCGCCCTCGACGATGGCTATCCGCGGCGCGCGCAAGCCAAGGGATCGCGCCATCTCCGCTATGCGGCGCGCCGCCGCCAGCGGATTGGCGGCGCCGAAATTGCCGACGATCCTGATGCCTGATGAAAGACACCGCGAGAGGACCGGCGGCAGCATTCGCTCGAGCGCGGGACTGTAGCCTCGCTGGGGATCTCGCCGACGCTCGAGCTGGCACAGCGCGAGGGTGCGTTCCGCGAGTGTCTCGAACATCAGAAAGCGAGGTCCGGGCAGCGCAGCGAGAGTGTCCACAACCGGAACACCGGCATCGCTGCGATCACCCGCGAATCCGGCGGCTGCGCCGATGAAAACCTTGGTCATGGTGCGATGCTAACGGCGCCTATCCATCGTGTAAAACGACTAGGTTGCAAGGCGGCGAGGCGCTGTCACTCCATCGGCACCATGGCCGCATCCTTGGAATTGCGCAGCGTCAGCGAGGTCTTCACGTTACGTACATTGCGCGCGGCCGTGAGTTTTTCGACAAAGGCCTGAAAGGTTTTCAGATCGGGCGCGACGCACTTGAGCACGAAATCAATTTCGCCCGAAAGCATCCAGCATTCCCGCACCAGGGGCTGCGCGCGCACGAACTCCTCGAACGCGACAAGGTCTGCCTCAGCCTGGCTTGCGAGATGCACCATTGCGAACACCGTAACCTCGTAGCCGAGCTTCTTCTCATCGAGCAGTGCCCGGTATCCTTTGATGTATCCGGCTTCCTCGAGCGCGCGCACGCGGCGCAGGCACGGCGGCGCGGAAATGCCGACCCGGCTGGCCAACTCCACATTGGTGATGCGGCCGTACGCCTGCAGCTCTTTGAGAATTTTTCTATCGATTGCGTCGAGACGGGCGGGCACCGGATTTGCCTTTTGCAGTCGGACAACAAGAACATTCATACCGCGAAATATTATTTCGCGAAAGAATATTGCGCGGATGGTTTAATTGAGGAGGAGCACCATCGCCCTAACTGTGGGCCGCGACGGTTGCGTATCTTGCATAGCTCAGCCGGAGGCCATACATGTTGGAGGGCAAAAGAGCGGTTCTCCGACCGCCTGCGGCGACGAACGCCCCGATGCGCCCATCCAGGGGCCCGTACAACAATGGCAAAGACTACGCACGCGAAAGTCGTGATCGTCGGCTCGGGTCCGGCCGGGTACACCGCCGCGATCTATGCCGCGCGCGCCATGCTGGAACCGATCCTGATCCAGGGCGTCCAGCCCGGCGGCCAGATGACGATCACCACGGACGTGGAGAACTACCCAGGGTTCGCCGACGTGATCCAGGGACCGTGGTTGATGGAGCAGATGCAGGCGCAGGCCGAGCACGTCGGCACCCGCATCGTCAGCGATCACGTCAACAAGGTTGAGCTTGAGCAGCGGCCTTTCAGGCTCGTCTGCGATTCCGGCGACATCTATCTTGCCGATGCCTTGATCATCGCCACCGGCGCGCAGGCTCGCTGGCTCGATCTGCCGTCGGAGCAGAAGTTCAAGGGTTACGGCGTCTCGGCCTGCGCAACCTGCGATGGCTTCTTCTATCGTAACAAGGAAGTCGTTGTGATCGGCGGCGGCAATACCGCGGTCGAAGAGGCGCTGTTCCTCACCAACTTTGCCTCGAAGGTCACCATCGTGCACCGGCGCGATGCATTCCGCGCCGAAAAAATTCTGCAGGACCGCCTGTTCAAGAATCCCAAGATTGAAGTGATCTGGGACGCTGTGCTTGAGGACGTCATTGGCAGCGACAACCCACTGAAAGTCAGCAGCGTCCGTCTCAAGAATGTCAAGACAGGCGCCATAACTGAAGGCCGCGTGGATGGCGTCTTTATTGCGATCGGCCACCAGCCGGCATCAGAGCTGTTTGTGGGGCAGGTCCAGATGAAGCCGTCCGGCTACATCATCACCAGCGGCAATTCGACAGCGACCTCGGTGCCCGGCGTTTTCGCCGCCGGCGACGTCACCGACGATATTTACCGGCAGGCTGTCACGGCAGCGGGCCTAGGCTGCATGGCCGCCCTTGAAGCGGAGAAATTCCTGGCCGCGCACGAACACCAGCGAGCGGCGGCCGAATAGACCAATGGCGACACCGAATTCCACGATGGACTGGGACAAGCTGAAGGTGTTTCACGCCGCAGCCGAAGCCGGTTCGTTCACGCATGCCGGCGAGCGCCTCGGGCTCTCTCAGTCTGCGGTGTCACGCCAGGTATCGGCTTTGGAAACAGAGCTCGCGGTATCCCTGTTTCATCGCCATGCGCGTGGGCTGATTCTCACCGAGCAGGGCGAACTGCTCTACCGCACCGCGCATGAAGTCTTCATGAAGCTCGAAGCGGCGCGCACCAAGCTCACCGACAGCCGGGAGCGACCGAATGGCGAGCTGAAGGTCCAGACCACTCCAGGCATCGGGGTGCATTGGCTCACGCCGCGGCTCGATGAGTTCCTGGATCTCTATCCGGATATCCACATCACGCTGATCACGTCGGAGGAAGAACTGGACCTGGCGATGCGCGAAGCCGATGTCGCCATACGACTGCGGCAGCCCACGCAGCCCGACCTGATCCAGCGCAAGCTGTTCTCGGTTCATTTCCATGCCTACGCGTCGCCTGATTATCTGAAGCGATTCGGCACCCCGCGGGCGCACGAAGAACTCGACAAGCATCGCATCGTACTTCTTGGCGGCGGCATGGTACCTGCGCACTTGCAGAACCGACGCTGGCTGCTTGAGATCGGCCGCGATGGAAAAGATTCCCGCACGCCACATCTCACTGTCAACAACGTGCTTGGCGTCTTGCGCGCATGCCAACGCGGGCTCGGCATCGCCGTGCTGCCCGACTACCTGGTCGAAGAGAACGGCGGCCTCGTGCAGCTGTTCGGCGACGCCGACACGCTCGCCCTTGATGCCTATTTTGTTTATCCGGAAGAGCTCAAGTCGGTCGCCCGCATTCAGGTATTCCGTGACTTCCTGGTTGCGAATGCACAGCGCTGGCACTTCTGACCGTTGCCACAATTCCACAATCAAAGTCGTCGCTTTGGTTGCGAAAGAACGGTGGAATTGTGGGATTCCCAACGACTTGCGATTGCGCATGGCTGACATGCGACGATTGGCGTTGTCGCACTGCCGCACGCTTCGCATACTTGAGGCTCGCTGTTGCGCCGGGTATATCCTCCCAGAATCACCGGCCTGCAGCATGTTCCCCTCTGGAAGATATTGCCGGCCCCCACGTCGGCAATTACTGAAACCGGGCCCCTCATGGGGCCCGGTTTTTTCTTGGCCAGTTCCGACACGATCAGTGAAAGCGCGCGATGTAGTAAGCGAGATCGGCAATCTGCTGGTCGCTCACTGACGCAAGGACGTCTGCCATGGCGGCGTCATAGCCGCGGCGATCGTTACTTTTGTATTCCCGCATCGTTTTGAGCAGGTAGTCCTCACGCTGCGCGGCGATGCGCGGAACGTTGTCACGGCCGGCGAGATCGAGACCGTGACAACTATTGCATCGATTCTGCGTGATCAGGACGGCCGCCTGCTGCATGCGCGCCGCATCGCCATTGTCTGCGGGCGGCTTGGGCGGGGGCAGTTTGGCGAGGAGGTCGGAAAAGCTCCGCAGGTCGTCGTCCGTGAATCCCCTGGTCATCTCGAACATGACCTGGATCATCTGATCGTTCTTCCTTGCCGGGGAGGCACGCTGCTGCTCCCGAAAAAGGTAGAGCTGGATCAACAAATATGGCGCAGGTTGTCCGCCAAGCGATGGGACATCGGGTGTTTCAGATTGGCCGCTTTCGCCGTGGCAGGCAAGACAAGGCGCGGCGCGCTCGGCAACCGTCTCGCCGAATGACGGCGCAATCACCGCGCAAACGAACGCCGCCGCGAGCGCGATGCGACGAACAAGACCACACGTCATGTCATGCAATTTCAAACGGGAACGGCCGGGGGCCAAAGGCCCCCAGCCGCGGTAGTGACGTTAACGGCCGGCCACACGCGGCTTGCCGTAAGTGACGCGATAGATCGCACCGTTAAAGTCGTCCGACACCAGCATCGAGCCGTCCGCCATGAGCTCCACGTCAACCGGCCGGCCGATGTACTCATTGTTCTCGATGAATCCGGTGATAAACGGTTCGATCGATTTCACCGTTCCGTCCTTGTTCAGGAAGATGGCGACAACGTCCCCGCCGAACTTGTTCGTACGGTTCCATGATCCGCGTCGCGCAAGAAAGATTGCGTTCTTGTATTTCGCCGGAAACATATTCTTCGTGTAGAAGCGCAGCCCCAGGCCGGCCGAGTGCGGGCCGGTTAACGCGATCGGGGGCGTGAACTCGCTGCAGCTGCGGCCCCAACCGAATTCCGGGTCAAGGATGTTGCCCTGGTGGCAATACGGTTCGCCGAAATGTTGACCATCCTTTGTTATGCGGTTGAGTTCATCCTGTGGTGAATCTTCCGAAAGCCAGTCTCGGCCATGGTCAGAGAAATAGAGCTGCTTGTTCACCGGATTCCAGTCGAAGCCGACCGTATTGCGCACGCCCCTTGCAATGACTTCCGCTCCCGTTCCGTCCAGATTGATGCGCCGGATTTGCCCATGCGCGGGACTATGCAGCACGTTATTGCCGGGCTGCCCAACGGGTACGTAGAGCTTGTTGTCGGGGCCGACGGCGATGAACTTCCAGCCATGCGCCTCGTCTTTCGGCAGATCGGTATAGATGACTGTCGGTTTGGGCGGTTTGTCGAGCACGTTCTCGATATTCTCGATCTTGGAGATCTGCGATAGCTCGGCGATGTAGAGCGTGCCGTTGTGTAGCGCGAGACCATTCGGGCGATAAAGGCCTTCCGCCACTATCTTGATTTCGGTCTTGCCGTCCTTCTTGACGACTGCACTGACCTTGTTGGCCAGGCGGGTGCCGACGAACACCGTGCCCTTGTCGCCGATACGCAACGAACGCGCATTCGGGATGCCGCTGGCTAGACCTCGACATTGAAACCCTGTGGCAGCTTGAGCTTTGCAGTCGGCAGCTTGTCGGCGGCCGCGGGTATCGGCGGCGCGACGATCGGCGCAAGCTTTGCGGCGGCGGGGTTGCCCTCTGGCCTACCGATCAGAGGAGACCCGGGCGGCAAAGCCTGCGGTGCCGCGGCCGGCGGCGTGGCCGTCGGCGGCGACGCGGGTTGTTGGGCAAAAGCCGGGGCGGCCGCCAAAAAGCAAGCGATGCCGGCAAGCAAAATTGAACGTTTTGCCGTGAGACACGGACCCATCGAATTCCTCCCTTATGTGGAGGTGCTTGTCTCGCAAGGTCCCATTGAAAACGGCCCCGGAGCGCTCCTCCTGCGCGACAAGTCTCTACCTTTCAATTTTCTTTTGCAATCGGGTACGACAATTCCGCAGACTACAGACGTCGATATTCGTACGCCTCGTCTGCGCGTTCGGCCGCCGCCTGCGCGACGATGGCGTGCTCCGGTGACAGGTGACAAACCGGATCGGTGGCGCGCGCATCGCCTGTAAGCATGAAAGCCTGGCAGCGGCATCCGCCGAAGTCCTGCTCGCGCCGGGGACAAGATTTGCAAGGTTCCTGCATCCAGTCCGTGCCGCGGAATGCCAGGAACGCGGGCGAGGCGCGCCAGATGTCGGCGAGCGAATGATCGCGCACATTCCAGAATTCGAGGCCGGGAATGACCTCCGCAGCGTGACACGGGAGCACCCGGCCTGCCGGGGTGACGTTGAGCGAGCGGCGGCCCCAGCCGCCGACGCATGGCTTGGGAAAGCGTGCATAGTAGTCCGGCACCACCGCATCGATGACGATCTGTCCGCGATGCCTGTCGCGCAGCATCTCAACCGTGCGCACGGCCTCCTCAACCTGGTCGCGCGTGGGCATCAGGGCTGCACGATTTTTCAGGCCCCAGCCGTAATACTGCACGTGCGCGATTTCAACACGGCTGGCGCCAAGGGACAGCGCCAATTCCACCATCGTTTCGATGCGGCCGATATTGGCGCGATGCACCACCATGTTGATGGTGAGGGGCAGCCCCAGACGGACAACCTCCTTGGCCAATGTGCGCTTGCGGGCGGAGGCGCCCTTGTAGCCGGCGATGTGATCGGCCGATGCCTCGTCGCTGTCCTGAATCGAAATCTGCACATGGTCGAGCCCGCCATCGGCGAGCGTCGCGAGCGTCTGCGGCGTCAAGCCGACGGCCGACGTAATGAGATTGCTGTAAAGGCCGGCTTCGCGCGCGGCCTTGACGATGTCCGGCAGATCGCGCCGTGCCGCCGGTTCCCCGCCGGAGAGATGCACCTGCAGCACGCCGAGCGCGGCCGCTTCGCGGAATACACGAGCCCAGGTCGCGGTGTCGAGTTCGTCGTCACGTCTGTCGAGCGCAAGCGGATTCGAGCAGTACGGGCAACCGAGCGGGCAGCGATGGGTCAACTCGGCAAGCAGGCCGAGGGGGGTGGGCACACTAGGGCCGTTCGTCGTCACGGCATGCTCGTTGCCCGTTCATTCCCGCGCAAGCGGGAATCCAGATGGGTCCCCGTTTTCACGGGGACGAACGGTCGAAAAAATGCTGCACACAACTTAATCCAACTCCAACAATTTCTTCTCCGCCAGACCGCCTAGCAGCTTCACGACATCGGCATGAATGCGCTCGCGCGGGGCGGCGAATGTCCTCGCCAGATCGTCCACGATCGCATGAAGTGTCGTTTGACCGGTGCACCGTTTGAGTATCTCCGCCGTGACAGCATCCGCCTTGAAGACGCGTTCGGGGGCCAGCAAGATCCAGCCGCCCTGCGCCTCGCTGTGAGTTAGTCGCACCCCACGCGGCAACCGGGGGCGGTCGCTGTCCGAAACCTGGATCACCGGCTCCGTCATCATTGGTCCTCCGGCATAAACGCGCCTTCCGGAACGTACTTGGGCGCCATATAGGCGTGATACAGCGCATCCAGCATGGCCCACAGCACGCTGCATTTGAATTCCAGAGCGGCGAGGACCGCCAGCTGTTGCTCCGGCGTTCTGGCGTTTCGTTTCACGAAGTTCAGGGCGAAATCGGCATCGCGCTGCGCTCGCGGCGGCCGCTTGTCGAAATAACTCAGGGTCTCGCGAGTAATGAAGTCATAGTTCGCCAGCATTCCGGCCATGCGCTCGCTGATGATGACGGGCGAAAACATCTCCGTCAGCGATGATGCGATCGCTTCAAGCAAGGTCTTCTCGCGCACGAAATGGACATAGGCATCGACCGCAAAACGTGTACCCGGCAGTATCCCGCGCAATGACGTGACATAGCCGCGTTCAAGCCCAAGGCCGTCGGTCAGCTTGAGCCACCGCGCGATGCCGCCATCGCCTTC
>JBKPLN010000170.1:0-2333 GCA_046731635.1 Pseudomonadota bacterium
ATTCTGCTCTTGCTATTCTGGCGCTGAAAATGCCGCGCACGCAGTTACAACCCCATAAGGGCGACAAGCGTTATGTAGGGCGCAAGAGTGGCAAATTTACTAAGTCGCAGGACGACGTCGGTCGCGCGCTGGCCGCTGACCGGCCTAAACGTGCGAAGCGCGTTGTGAAAAGCGGTGAAGGTGACCGAGGCGACCGGCGGCGGTAAGCGAGATTTATCTGAGTACGCGGAACTAGGCGGCTGCCTCTAGCTGTGCCACGTCAGCAATCCTCACGATTTGGTCCGCCACGAAATAATGCACCATGTGGCCGGCTTGCGGCACGAGCGTCACGGCGGCGCGCGGCATCGTCTTCTGCAGCCTGACCGCCTGCTCACTGTCCACGATCTCGTCGTCGCGGCCGGCGATGATCGCCGTGGGGCACTTGAGACGCCGGTATGACATCGAGAGCGTAGCTGCGGACGGCAGCAGGAAAGCCGAGTCCTCGGCCAGCGCAGCTGGCTGGGGCGGATCAGCATCAGCCGCGGATATTCTTTTTTGACGATTTCGGGCACCGGCTTGGGACCAAAAGTTTTCTTGGCAAACAGCGGAAGGCCAAGCCAGGTTGAAATTGGAGAGATCGTGTAGCGCAGCGCATCGCCGATCACCGGGATGCGGCGACGCTCGCGCGGCCGGTTGCTGTGGCCGAACTCTGGACGATCGAAACATATGACGCGGAATTTATGCGCCGCCTCGTCCACCAGCCCGCTGATGGTGAGATCCTGCAGCATTGTTCCATTGCCGTGGAACATGACCAGCGGCGGCGCTTCGGGATCGCCCCTCATTATAAAATGTGCTTGTCAGAAAGAAAATTACCGATACAGCGGATGGGTAGAAAATAGCAAGATGGGCGGTAGAGTTCACTAAGTGTCCGCTTTCAGGGTAACCGGTAGCCGCTGGCTATTTTCTTATTACTGATACTTTGCCACTTCGCTCCAGTCGGGCCTCTTTTACTTCATCGTGTTCCTCCACGCCTTGTAGCCGCAAGTCCTCCTCCAAATCGTCGAACGACATGTGGGCGTGTCGTAGTGCTTTTTGGTCCACACGACCGTTCTTTATCAATGTTGTGTCATGACCTTTCACAAGGAAGCTCAAAGAAGGCCAATCTTTTGAAAAATACGATATCAGCCAATGCATGACGATAAACACCAAGGTGGCTGCCAGCGTCGCAACGAAGGGAGCAGTACCGGAGACGGCACGGCTGGCGATCGACCCGATCATGATGATCAGAACCGCGTCAAACGCCGTCACCTGCCCCAGAAAGCGTTTTTTCCCGAGCCGCACAAAAAAAATCAGCACAACATATATGACGACTGCGCGTAGACAGACCTGAGTCGTTGTGAGGCCATTGGCGCTTGCCGCCGAAAGCCCTAGCATTCCGTCAAAAAACAGGCTGACCGTGTCCATATTGTTGTCGCGCCAACACTCAACCCGCATTTGGCTCCAAAAGTTCCTCAGAGCCGTCAGTGCGGGAACATGACAAATGACAACGAGTTAAAAGACAGCGAATACGAGACCCGCAGGTTACAAATGAGCAAAGCCCGGAGACGAGCCTGCGCATTCCAAAAGCAAGCCGAACGGACGGCGCGACGGGAAAGAGCAATCCAGCGTACGATCGATCGCAAAGCTCGATCCAAAGCCAATTCCGCGAGGAAGTCCCGCGCGATGCAGGCTGGAATGCGTAGATATCCTGCGCCAAAATTCCCGCGACAGCACCTTCAAAAACCTGGCCGGGAAGCGGACCTTAAGCTCGCGCCTATGTATGAGGCGCCCGCCTATCGCGGATCTGAAAAGCTTCGCGACATGGTGGCCCTTGTCACGGGCGGCGATTCCGGAATTGGCCGGGCGGTTGCGGTCTTATTCGCGCGAGAAGGTGCCGATGTCGCAATCGCCTATCTGAATGAACACCGTGACGCCGCTGAGACAAAACGGGCTGTCGAAAAAGAAGGCCGCCGCTGCATCATGTTGTCAGGTGACGTAGCGGACCCACGTTTCTGCAAATCCGCAGTGAGAAAGACAGTCGATGTCTTCGGCAAACTCGACATTCTCGTCAACAATGCCGCATTCCAAGAGCACGTGAACAAGCTCGAGGATCTTTCTGACGAGCATTTTGATCTCACCATCAAAACAAACCTCTACGGCTACTTCTATATGGCAAGGGCTGCAGTACCCTTGATGAAGAAAGGCGGCTCGATTGTCATGAATGGTTCGGTGACCGGCTTGCTCGGAAGCAAGAACCTGCTCGACTACTCGATGAAAAAGGCGGCATCCACGCTTTTGCGCGATCGTTGTCGATG
>JBKPLN010000171.1:0-2742 GCA_046731635.1 Pseudomonadota bacterium
CGCCATACTCGTCCCTTGCGAGACCAGCACGTCAACCTGCCTCAGCTTGGCGACGATCCCTTCGGGCTTGTATCTCTTCCTCGCCATTTGGTCCTCCTTGATGCCAAAAGCCATACCTCAAGTTGGACCACTTCAACGAGGGCGGATCAGGAGTTTGCCAAATACTGGGAGGGCGACATCTACGACATCCGCGACTGCTCGATCGCAGCGGCCAGAAAGTTTGCGACTGAGGCGGCGGAGTTCGAGAAGGACGTCGGTCGTAAGGCCACGGCGGCAGAACTCTACTGCATCCACCAGCAAGGCTATCACGGCTGTGCGTTTCATTATGCCGCGCCGCACCAGCTGGCGTGGAAGAACATGTACCTGACTTCTGAGGGTCAGGAGAAGGGCGAGAAATGGGCGCGCAAGGCGATCTGGGGCAACGTCCCGGCGGATCTCAAAAACAAGTTCAAGGGCGGAGTTAACGCCTTGACCAGCGGCCAGTTCATCGCGCTATGGACCGAGCGGGTTAACCGCTTCATGGGGCGTAAGGTCGAGCCACCGATACACTACGTGCAGAACACCAGCAAGGCCAAAAAGCCGACGCAGTTAGTCTTTCGCGCCAAGAAGAAGACCCAGGTCGCTGCAGCCGAAAAAAACAATCATCATCCCTATGTGGGGCAGGCTCTTCCTTAGCGCAGTGCTTGTAGTGCTGATCATTGTTTGGCTAGTTGCCATTTACTTGATGATCGTAGACCCGCGCACGGTGCTGCAAAAATGGCAGCGGGGCTTGTGGTCAACCACCGGGATAGAAGCGGTTAACGATCTATTCCAGCGCCCGAAGTCCGTTTTCGCCTGCACTCCGATTTGGCGGCGGATCGTCTAACCAGGCGGGTGCTTTAAGTCTGTGAATTGGACATGCGCCGTTTTTCAGCGTGCTTGGCACCCACACTCCATTTTTGAGGCGCTGCCGGATGGCTGACCCTAGCGTGCGCACGAGTGTTAGCCCATAACAAGCGAGGAGAATGTTATGTGCGTCGATTCGCTTCCTCATATAGATGCTGCACGTAGCCTTCAATGCCGCCATAAGGTCGCACAGCTTCAGCAAGTTCGCCGGAGAACCCTTTAATCGTGGCCGCTTTCTCCAGTTCGTCGGCCCTTACCCGCAAGATATATTTCAAATTGGTCGCGTCGGTTTGGCTGCCTAAAGAGCCAATGTTTTCCGCGATCCAAATGCGCAAGAAAGTTTCGAAGGTTTCGGGCATATCAGTCATAGCCGAATTAAAACGTTCCCTCGATTACGCGCGTTGCTGCCAGTGCTTTCGAATTTTTAGTTTCAACCACGCCTTCGATAGCCCCGACTTGTACGGCGCGTCGAGCTTCTTTGGGACGATGCCCTCAAGGCCGAGCTTGCAAACGGCTTTGAACATTTTTGCGCCGTTGCGGGGCATGGCGGGATTGCACTGGTCCTGGCAGACAGCGTTTATTCGTCGTTGTCGCTTCCGAGCACGCGTCCCGTCTTGGGATCGACCAAAAGCACACTTAGGCAGGCGAGGCAGGTCACCGGCTCATAGTCCGGACTGGTTTTGAAATCAAGCTTCGCTCCATGCCTGAACGTCGCGACCTGTGTGCGGACAACGGAAGATAAAGGTCACCTTTCTGCTATTCAGCAGCATCAGAACACGTAGTGCCAGGCAACAATTAGGGACACGGCGCTCACCGCCACCACGGC
Organism: Pseudomonadota bacterium; assembly: GCA_046731635.1. Classification (GTDB taxonomy): domain Bacteria; phylum Pseudomonadota; class Alphaproteobacteria; order Rhizobiales; family Xanthobacteraceae; genus Pseudolabrys. Next base: position 1,712 of record JBKPLN010000171.1, read on the forward strand.
CGTTATATGGCTTGTAACGCTTTGCAAGAATCGACTGATTGTCATGACGACCCCCCAAGGCACTCGACTATCCAGCATGGCCAAGTCTGTCCGGCTTATTTACAAATAACTAGAGGCAAGCTTCGCACATGCGAAATAGAGCGTCTGAGGAGGGGGAGGCGCTTGTGAGGTCGCGGTCGCCGGAGCCTCGGTTCGATGGTTCGAAAAAAGTGGGGGCCACCGTGGGGAAACGGCAGCCCCAAATAAGCGCCGCCAGCTTGGGGGATATGGGGGACGGGTGCTGACGGCCTCAACCCGCTTAACTCAGGGCTGAGGTTTGCGTTCCCGGTCCTAGAAAGTTCCATCAGCAGCGCGAGTAGCTGCCGGCGCGTTCGGATTTTTGATTTTCAGCCACGCCTTCGGTGGCCGGACTTTACGGCGCATCGAGCTTCTTTGGAGGCTGCTTTTTTACGAATCAGCTAGATATTCGCGGGAAAATTAGCTGACACTTGGGGAAAGCAGCTATGAGCCTAAAATCCTTCCTCTTTACCTTAGCAATATTCTGCGGAGGGTATGTCTCCAATACGCTACTCGATAGCGCCGTAGACGCGGCCCAGACTTACTTTCATATCCAGACATCAACCTACAAAACGGATTCCAATGGCTACATCATTTGCAGCACAGAGAAGCCAAAAATAACAAATGACAATGTAAGGCCGCTAACGTTGAACGCCTCGGCGAATAGAACCCCCGAGAACCGTTAGGGCCGGGTTTCTCACCATCGCGTCTAAGGACGGGTCCGCCAGCTTGCAACCGGCGGCCCGTGACCAAAGATACGTACAGAAGTCCAATCACCAGCGATAGCGACGATAGCGACGATAGCGACGACGACGATAGCGACGCCGATAGTAAATCGTTTCTAGCGGCGAGATCGCCTTGACCGCCGAGCAGACGGCCCAACCATTCGCTGGAGCTGCTTGCACGGCCGGCATGCTGAAGAGACCAAAGAACAAAGCCATCAGCGTTGCGATTAGTATTCTTTGCATCAGGGC
>JBKPLN010000172.1:0-2442 GCA_046731635.1 Pseudomonadota bacterium
GTCGGGATAGCTGACCCAGTATGGGGCCGGGATGACGACCTCGTCACCCGGGTTCAAGGTCGCGACGAAGGCGTTGTACAGCACCTGTTTGCCGCCGGTGCCTACTGTCACCTGGCTCGGCTTGTAGTCGAGCTGGTTCTCGCGTTTGAACTTCTTGACGATGGCGTCTTTCAGCTCGGCGATGCCGTCCACATTCGTGTACTTCGAGGCCTTGCCGCTTTCGATCGCTTTCACCGCCGCCTGCTTAATATTGTCGGGCGTATCAAAATCGGGCTCGCCGGCGCCGAGGCCGATCACGTTGCGGCCCGCCAGTTTGAGCGCGCGCGCCTTGTCCGTCACCGCAATGGTCGCCGACGGCTTGATGCGCTTGAGCTGGTCCGCGAGGAAGGCCATCGAAACTCTCCTTTGCCGCAGTGCGGCGTACATCCCTGTGGTAATGCGGACCGACGAGTCCAGCAAGGGGCGATTTGTTAAAGAAATTCGATCAATTCGATCGTTCCTACCGATCATTCTGCCAAGGGTAGGCAACGGGAGGAACACAGCAACAGGCTTTTGATCCTACTATCTGCCTCGAGCCCTGCTTCGATCATCTTGAAAATACGCGGCGGTAGCGAAGCATCTTCGTCGCCCCAGTGATAAAGCCGCGGCATCGGGCAAGGGATGAGCGAAAAACAAAATTTCCATTTACTGCAGCGCGGAAATTTGCATTCGCTCGCTGCGCTGCACCGAGTGCATTTGATATTTTCGTGAAGTCGCGGGTGGCCTTGCAATTGCCAGACTTTATCCGTTCTATCGTGTCGACGTACGCTTTCGGGGGTGCTGCACGACAATGTTAGTCCTCGACCTTGAGCGGTTCGAACCAGCTCTCGGATAGGCTACGCGCATACGGATCTTAGTCTGAATGTATACGCTCTATTCAATGCAGCGCTCCGGGAATAGCTACAAGGTGCGTCTTGCGCTCGCCCGGCTCGGAATCCCGTACAACCTTGTGGAGATCGACATCCTCAAGGGTGAAAGTCGCACGCCGGAATTCCTCAGCAAGAATCCGAATGGACAGGTGCCGTTGCTGGAAGTCGCACCTGGGCGGCATCTCGCCGAATCAAATGCCATCCTTTGGTACGTCGCCGGCGGCTCGACTTTGGCGCCGGAAGACCGCATTGCGCGCGCCGAAGCGTTGCAATGGATGTTCTTCGAGCAACACAGCCTCGAGCCGAACATCGGAGCCGCTTATTTCTGGCTTACGCTGATAAAGGGCGGTCGCGAGCTGCAAAGCCATGCCCTCGAGGATTGGATGGAAAATGGCTATCGCGCACTTGGCGTGATGGAAACCCACCTCGGCCGTTTTTCATATTTCGTCGCTAACCATTTCACCATCGCGGACATCGCGCTGTACGCCTATACGCACGTCGCCGAACAGGCCGATTTCGACCTCAGCCGGTTTCCGGCGATTCGCGCCTGGCTTGCCCGCATCGCCGACGAGCCGGGCTACATCCCCATGACCTGGCAGCCGGAGCTGGTGCCGGCGAAATAACGCCCGGAATCTCAAGGCTTTTTATCGCGCGCCACGAAATCGCCGCGGTTCGTAACCGGCTGCGCCCAATTCGAGTCGAACCGTTGCCGGGTTCCCACGTTATGGAAACCAGTACATACGACCGTCTTAAGGTTCGTCATGACAAAGCATTATTGAGTCCACGGGCTTCGCGTCTCCGGCCGATCGCCTCGGTACCGAGCGTGGTTCCGCAGCCGTTGCCCAATTGGCCGCCAGCATTGCGCTCGTGCTGTCTATCCTCGTAGCTGCCACGGCAGTTGCACGCGCTGATGTGGCGACCAATGTGATCGACGATGAGAGCAGCCTGTTCGCCGTTGCGCTTTTGCTGGGCTTGTTTTTCATCGGAATAGGCAGCCTCACGGTTCTGCCGCAGCTGAATCATCCTCGCCACCCCGAAACGCACCGCTGATTACCCCTACCGAAACCCTCCGCGATGGCGCAAAGTTGACGCGACAGCGAGGGAGACTTGCATGCGATTCCTGCTGCTGCTGAGCGCGGCGTTGACCGCAGTCGCGATCGCGAGGGCAGCCGATGCAGTTTACCCGAGTTCAGCCGGCAATCTTGCGGTGCAAACGGTTGCCACTGGCCTCGCGAATCCCTGGTCGCTCGCATTCTTGCCCGACGGCCGCATGCTTGTCACTGAACGGGCCGGACGGATGCGTCTCGTTGCGCCCAACGGTCAGTTGTCATCCCCGCTTGCCAACGTGCCAAAAGTATTTGCCGCCGGCCAAGGCGGTTTGCTCGACGTGATCCTTGACCGCGAATTCGCCCAGAACCGCACAATCTACTTTTCGTACTCCGAGCCATTCAACGGCGGTGGACGGACGGCGCTTGCCCGCGCGCGGCTCGATGATCGCGAGGTGCCGAGGCTGACTGATGTGAAGGTCATATAC
>JBKPLN010000173.1:0-3848 GCA_046731635.1 Pseudomonadota bacterium
GCCCTCGCCTGCAGGTGTCGGCGAGATCGCTGACACCAGGATCAGCTTGCCGTTTTTCTTGCCATGCAGCGATTTGACGTACTCCATCGAAACCTTGGCCTTGTAGTGGCCGTAGGGCTCGAGATTTTCCGGAGCGATACCTAGCTTTTCCTTTGCGATGTCGAGGATCGGTCGTTTCTTCGCGGCCTGCGAAATTTCGATATCAGACTTCGGACTTTGATGCTGCGAGGCGGGCATGACGAGGGGTTTCCGTAATGAAATTGACGATCAGCCGAGCCGCGCACCGGCGGCGAGCTTGGCGGTGGAGATGAATTCGGAGGCGTCGATTTTCTTGCCTCCTTCGGGCTGAACCCGGGTGACTTTGAAGCGCCCGTCGGCGCAAACCACGGTAAATCCGTCGGCATCGACCGCGACGACTTCCCCGAGCTTGCCCGCGATTCCCTTCGGATCCTTGGCGGGCAATGGTTTTGCGTCGAAAATTTTCAAGGTCTTGCCGTCGAGGGTGGTCCACGCGCCTGGCGCAGGATTGCAGCCGCGGATCAGGCGATCGATCTGCTCCCAAGGCTTGCCCCAGTCGATCCTGGCGTTGCCCGGACCGCAGCGGCCCTCATAGGTTGCCTTCGACTCGTCCTGCTTGATGCGCGGCGCTTTGCCGGCCTTCACCAGGTCGACGGACTCCATCATCGCCTCGACGCCCATTGGAAAGAGACGATCGAAATAGACCGTGCCGAGCGTGTCGGTGTTGGAAATCGGCGTCTTCTTCTGGACAAGGACGTCCCCGGTATCGAGCCCATTGTCTGGCCAGAAAATCGACAGCCCGGTTTCTTTCTCGCCCTTGATGATCGGCCAGTTGATCGCGCTCGCGCCGCGGTACGCCGGCAGCAGCGACGGGTGATATTGGATCGAACCGTGAGTCGGAATGTTGAGGAAGTCCTCGGGCACAAACAGCGTGACGAAGGCCATGACCTGAAGATCAGGCTTCAGCGCCTTGAATTCTTCCCATATTTTCGGGTCCTTGTAGGACGCGGGCTGATAGACCGGGAGCTTGGCCGCGATGGCGGCTTCCTTGAGCGGATCAGCCTTGGCGCCCTCCTTTTCCGGCGCGACATAGACGGCGATCACGTTTTCGCCGCGCTTGAGCAGCGCCTCCAGCACAGCCTTGCCGAAGGCCTGCTGGCCATGAACCACGATACGCATTTAGCTCTCCCCGAACCGCTCGAAACCTACGCCGCCGCAGCTTTTTCTTTTTCCGGCGCAGTGAGAGCGCCGGACGCCTTGATCTCCTCGATTTCCTTGGCGCTGTAACCAAGCACTTTGGAAAGGATCTCCTCGGTATGTTCGCCCAAGAGCGGCGAACGCTTCACCTCCGTGATCGAGTCCGACATCTTCACCGGATTGCCGACCGTGAGGTACTTGCCGCGCGTCGGGTGATCGACTTCAACGACTGTGCCGGTTGTTCGCAGCGAGGGTTCCTCGGCGATCTCCTTCATCGACAGGATCGGTCCGACGGGAATGTCGACCTTGTTGCAGATTTCCATCACCTCGAACTTCGTCTTGGTCATGGTCCACTGCTCGATCGTCCCGAAAATGTGCCTGAGCCGGGGCAGCCGGGCCGGCGGCGTCGCGTAATCGGGATCGGTCTTCCATTCCGGCTTGCCGATCAGGTCGCAGATCTCGCCCCAGACCGGCGCCTGCGTGATGAAATAAATGTAGGCATCGGGATCCGTCTCCCAGCCCTTGCATTTGAGGATCCATCCCGGCTGTCCGCCACCCGAGTCGTTGCCCGCACGTGGAACGGCTTGTCCGAACGAAATGCCTTCACCGTACTGGCTGTATTCGGTTAGTGGTCCGTGCTTGAGGCGCTGTTGATCGCGCAATTTCACGCGCGCGAGATTGAGCACGCCATCCTGCATGGCACAAAGGACCCTCTGCCCGCGCCCTGTGCGCGTGCGCTGGTAAAGCGCTGCACAAATGCCGAATGCGAGATGAAGGCCCGTTCCGGAGTCGCCGATTTGCGCGCCGGTTACAAGCGGCGGTCCTTCGCGGAAGCCGGTCGTTGAGGCAGAGCCGCCCGCGCATTGGGCGACGTTCTCGTAAACCTTGCAATCCTCGTAGGGGCCGGGCCCGAAGCCCTTCACCGAGGCAACGATCATGCGCGGGTTGAGCTTGTGGATGTGCTCCCAGGTGAGGCCCATGCGATCGAGCGCTCCCGGCGCAAAATTTTCAACCAGCACGTCGCAATGCTTGATCAGCCGTTCAAGAATCTCCTTGCCCTTGCGATTCTTTGAATCGATCGTGATCGAACGCTTGTTGCCGTTGAGCATGGTGAAGTAGAGGCTGTCGGCACCCTTCACGTCGCGCAATTGGCCGCGCGTGATATCGCCGACGCCGGGCCGCTCGACCTTGATGCAGTCGGCGCCCATATAAGCGAGCAGCTGGGTGCATGTCGGCCCGCTCTGCACGTGCGTGAAATCAAGGATCTTCACGCCCTCGAGTGCCTTGCCAGCCTGCCCGTAAGGCTTGGACGAAGGCTTCGGCAGACCATTCGAGGCGGCCTTGACTGGCTTTTTCGACCTAAGCGTCACAACCTTTTTGGAAGCCGCTCTGGATTTGACCTTTGCCTTTTTAATTTTCTTCTTTGCCATGTTCGTTCCCCCTATTTCTTTTTCAGCACGCTTTGTGGATTGAGATTCCCGATGCGACCGCTCTCGCTCCCGGCCGCCGGATCGATGACTGCGTTTATGAGCGTCGGCTTGCCGGAGTCCATCGCAGCATTGACCGCGCGCTTCAGCTCGTCGGGCGTCGTGGCATTGGCGCCGACACCGCCAAACGCTTCAATCATCCTGTCGTAGCGCGAACCTTTGACAAAGACGGTGGTGGCGGGGTCCGAACCGGCCGTATTGCAGTCAGTCCCGCGATAGATGCCATCGTTATTGAAGATGACGACGCAGACCGGCAGCTTGTAGCGACAGACCGTCTCGATCTCCATGCCGGAGAAGCCAAACGCACTGTCGCCCTCGACCGCGAGCACCGGCTTGCCGGTTTCGATCGCTGCACCGATCGCATAGCCCATCCCGATGCCCATGACGCCCCATGTACCGACGTCGAGCCGCTTGCGCGGCTTGTACATATCGATGATGCCGCGCGCCAGATCGAGCGTGTTGGCGCCTTCGTTGACCAGGATGGCATCCGGCCGCTCCTTGACGATGGTGCGCAGCACGCCGAGCGCGCCGTGATAATCCATCGGCGAATTGTTGTTCATCAGGCGCGGCGCCATTTTCGCGATGTTCTCTTCGCGTTTCTTGGAGACGGCGCTGGTCCAGTCGGTCGGTGGCGCCGGCCATTTCGCGCCCATTCCTTCGAGCAACGCCGTGACGCTTGATCCGATATCGCCGACCACAGGCGCGGCGATCTCGACATTCGAATCCATCTCCTTCGGCTCGATATCGACCTGGATGAATTTCTTCGGTGCATCACCCCAGGTTTTTCCCTTGCCGTGCGACAGGAGCCAGTTGAGGCGGGCGCCGATCAGCATCACGACGTCGGATTCTTTCAGGACCGTCGAGCGCGCCGCGCCGGCGCATTGTGGATGCGTATCGGGCAAGAGGCCTTTGCCCATGCTCATTGGCAGAAATGGCGCGCCGCTCTTCTCGACGAACGCACGAACTTGATCGTCGGCTTGCGCGTAGGCTGCACCCTTGCCGAGAATGATCAGTGGACGCTTTGCGCTTTTCAGGACATCGAGCGCGCGTTTGACCGCTTCCGGAGCTGGAATTTGCGCCGGCGCGGGATCGACCACCTTTACGAGAGACTTCTTTCCGGCCTCGGCATTCATCACCTGACCGAAC
>JBKPLN010000174.1:0-5577 GCA_046731635.1 Pseudomonadota bacterium
CCTGTCAATGGCTCGTCGAGGATGATCAGCTTCGGGTCGTGCACGAGCGCGCCGGCAAGGGCCACCTTTTGCCGCATGCCCTTCGAGAACCCCTCGCAGCGTTCATGCGCATGCGGCTCAAGGCCCAGCCAGCGGATCAACTCGCGCGCGGGCTTCCCCCATGGCCGGTTCAATCCGCCAGAGCCCCGCCACGAACTCAAGATATTCGTAGGGCGTGAGCTTTTCGTAGATCATCGGCTCGTCCGAGAGCCACGCGGTGACTTGCTTGGCGCCGACCGGATCAGCAAGCGCGTCAATGCCGTCGATGCAGATCGAACCTGCATCGGGGCGGAGCAGACCGACCACCATCCGCAAGGTTGTGGTCTTGCCGGCGCCGTTTGGGCCGACCAGGGCATAGAACTCGCCGCCATGGATAGTGAGATCGAGCGCGTCGACGGCGGGCCGGTCAAACCGTTTGCTGACCCCGCGCAGCGCAAGCGCGATCGGACGATTCTGCGTCATTTGAACGGCCCCACTCGGAAGAGCTTGGCCGTGTCTACGACACGAGTCGTTTCAGTCGCGTAAATCCTAGAATTGCAGCAAGCGCGTTAAGTTTTCAGTCAGCTTACGGCCTCGGCACCATTTTAAACATGGCATCGCCATAGGTCTTGCGCGCCTCCGCGAGCAGCGGCTGGAGGGCAGCGACGAAGAGTTCGTGTTCCTTCGTCGTGAGCGCATTGATCTCGCAGCCCTCCGCCTCGAGGGCCGTGTAGGATTCTTCGTGCTCTTCGACCGCAAGCTTGCGTTGATAGGCAACGGCTTCGGTGACCGCCGACTGCATGGCGCGCTTGAGACTGCCCGGCCAATTCTCGAACGACGGTCGATGCAAAAAGATCGGTCGCGAAATATAGAAATGATTGCTGAGCGTGTGAAACTTGTGAAACTTGTGCACGCCGTAGGTGACGGTATTGGCAAGCGGATTTTCCTGCGCATCGAGCGTGCCTGCCTTGATCATGGCAATCGCTTCGGTCAGGTCCATGCGCATTGCGACCGCGCCGAGCAGGTCGAATGTGCGTCGGTGTATCTCGCTTGGCAGCACGCGGATTTTCATGCCGGCCATGTCGGCGGGCCGGTGGATCGGCCGCAGGCGATTTGAGATGTGCCGGAAACCATTCTCGAACCAGCCAAGAATCCGGTAGTTGATGCGCTCCTCCGTCTTGCGCGCGAGAAATTCGCCCAGCGTGCCGTCCATCGCCGCCCGTGCCTGCGCGTTGCTGGAAAACAGGAACGGCAGATCGACGAATCCCAACTCCGGGACACGGTCGGTCACGTAGCTCGAGGACTGGTAGCCGAGCGTGATTTCACCGTTCTCGACCAGCGTGAGGATATCCTCGGCCTTGTGGCCGTGATCCATGATGTTGAAGACGTATTCGATCTTCACGTCATTGCCGAACTGCGCGCCCAATTTGTCGCCGATGAGTTTCAGCGATTTGCTGAAACCGGTGCTTGGCGGGCCATAGCCTGCCATACGAATTCGGATTGCGTTGCTCATTTTCCCTCTCGCTTGGCGGCCCTCTCTATACTGGCGCGTTGCGATCTGGCCAAGCAAAGGTGGTGTGATAGAGTCCATGCGCATCCACGGAGGACTACGCCGATGAACAAGCTTGCCAGCGTTTCCAAAAGTTCACGGGATGAAATTTCACCGGTGGAATGGCAGGCCCGCGTCGACCTTGCGGCCGTCTACCGCCTGACTGCGCACTACGGTTGGGACGACGTGATCTACAACCATTCATCGATGCGCGTACCCGGCGAGCCGCGCAAGTTCCTGATGAAAAAGCACGACCTGCTCTATACCGAGGTCACTGCGTCCAACCTGGTGAAAGTGTCAATGGACGAGGACCTCGACGAGAAGTCCGGCATCAACCGGCCCGGCTTCACGCTGCATGGCGGCGTGCTGAGCGCGCGCCCCGACGTGAACTGCGCGATGCATGTGCATACCAATATCGGCATGGCGATCGCCGGGCTCAAAGGCGGGCTCCGCATGGTGTCCCAGCAGGCGATCCGGTTCTATCAACGCATCGGTTATCACGCCTACGAGGGCATCACGGAGGATTTCGACGAGCGCGAACGTTTGAACCGCGACCTCGGCCAGAACCGCGCCATGATCATGCACAACCACGGTCTTCTCACCGTGGGAAAAAGTGCGCGCGAGGCCTTCGTGCTGATGAGGCATCTCATCGACGCCGCGGACATTCAGCTCAGGCTGGAAGCCACCGGCAAGGAGCTGATCGAAATTTCGCCGGCAGTCTGCGAGAAGACCGCCGAGCAATATGAGCATCACGATGCCGGCCGCGGCAGCCACGACTGGGCGGCATACCTGCGCATGCTCGATAAGATCGACACAAGCTATCGCAACTAACCTCTAGCGCCCGTCATGCCCGGCCCCGTGCCGGGGATCCACGTCTTCCTTTTTGCGAAGACGTGGATGGCCGGGACGAGCCCGGCCATGACAAGAGACCAGTGACATGAGCTTCACGAACCGTATGCAGGAAAGGCTTGCGCGCGGCGAGGTCGCGCTTTGCATGGGCACGCGGCTCGCACGCACCGCCGAGATCGCAATGATCGCGGACTCCTGCGGCTTCGACGCCCTTTACGTCGACATGGAGCACTGCACCATCTCGCTCGACGATGCGGCACAAATTTGCGTCGCCGCGCTGCCCGTTGGCATTGCGCCGCTGGTACGCATCGCTGGCCATCAGTTTGACGACGCAACACGGCTTCTCGACATGGGCGCGCTCGGAATTATCTGCCCGAATGTCAGCACGCGCACACAGGCCGAAGCCTTTGCGCGCGCCTGCCGCTTTCCACCGCTCGGCGAACGTTCGGTCGGCGGAGCCGGTCCGCTGCAAGGCTATCGCGCCATCCCGCTCGGCGAGGTGAATAAAGAGGGTAATGCCGCAACGGTGCTGATTGCCATGCTCGAGTCGCCGGAAGGAATCGCCAATGCCGATGCGATTGCCGCCGTTCCCGGCATCGACGTGCTGCTCATCGGCTCCAACGACCTTTGCACGGCGATGGGGATTCCCGGCGAACTCAAGAACCCGAAGCTGCGGGCGGCCTATGAAGATGCGGCAAAAGCTTGCAAGGCGCACGGCAAGCACCTCGGGGTCGGCGGAATTCGCGCCGACGTCGAGCACGTGGCCGAGCTGATCGAACTTGGCGCCCGATTCATCATTTCGGGCTCGGATTTGCAGTACCTGATGAAATCTGCCCGCCATGACGTGGCAGCGCTGCGAAAGGCAACCTCATGAAGCTCAAGTTGCATCACGTCACTTTGCCACGACGGACGTCCGGGCGATGGATAAATTCTATCGCGATGTCCTCGACATGCAGACGATTCCCGACATGGGTCGCAACCGCGTCCGAGACCAGGGCTATCCAGGCGACGTTGCCTTCGTCACCGACGGTGCGGTGCAGATGCACATCGCCGAAAAGGACATGAATATCGGCTTTCGCACCGGCAAGGTGGTCAATCCCGTGCAGCAGGGCCACATCGCCTTTCGCACCGACGACCTCGATGCGTTCAAGAGGCGTCTCGATGAAAAGGGCATCAAATTTTCGGACTATGGCGACTGGGCGATGACCGGCTGGAAGCAGGTATTTTTCTACGATCCGGACGGCAACGTCGTCGAAGTCCACCAGGCGCCGAAAGACGCGCCCTAGCGCACGTTTCGCCGCCCCTCGCCCGGGCCCCATTGCCAGAAGTCCCGACCCTCTTCGCGCATGAAGCGCGCCAGCACCATCATGTGGACTTCGGAAGCACCGTCGACGAGGCGAGCCGATCGCGCGGAGCGATAGATCCACTGCGCGATAGAATCCTGCGAGAAGCCGCGGGCGCCCTGCAGTTGGATCGCAACGTCGGCGGCCTTGTGCAGCGTGTCGGCGACCTGCACCTTGGCCATCGAGACTTCCTTGCGCGCGCGGCCGCCCTGATCGAGCATCCAGGCCGCATGCATGGTGAGCAGCCGGCCGATCTGGATCTGCTGCGCCATTTCTCCGAGCTTGATCTGGACGCTTTCGCGGTCGCCGAGCTTGATTCCGAAACCTTCGCGGTTGGCAACGTAGGCCTGCGCAATTTCCATGCAGCGCTTGGAGAAGCCAAGCCATCGCATGCAATGCGTCAGCCGCGCCGGACCGAGACGGATTTGCGTGATCTTGAGGCCGTCGCCCTCTTCCAGCAGCACGTTCTCGCGCGGAATTTCAAGACCGTAGAACTCGAGCTCGCAATGCCCGCCGTGCTCGTGCGGCGCCATGATCGGGATACGGCGGACGATGCGCCAGCCCGGTTGATCCTTGTGGTAGAGGAATGCGGTCAGACCGCGGCGCTTGTCATCTGACGTGCGGGCAACAAGGATGAAATGCGCGGCACCGTCGGCGCCGGTCGCAAACCACTTGCGACCCCTGATGACGTAACGGTCGCCTTTTTTCTGTGCGCTTGTCCTGATCATCGATGGATCGGAGCCGCCGCCCGGCGCCGGCTCGGTCATGGTGAAGCTCGAGCGAACTTTTCCCTCGACGATCGGCTTTAGCCATTTTTCCTTTTGTTCGCGCGTGCCGACCAGCTTGAGGAGATTCATATTGCCGTCATCGGGCGCCATGCAGTTGATTGCGAGTGGCCCGAAGATCGAGCGCGCGGCTTCCTCGTAAATCGCAGCCCAAGCGACGATCGGCAGATCCATCCCGCCGTATTCCTTCGGCGACTGGGGCGCCCACAAGCCGGCCTTTTTTGCCTTCTCGCGTACCTTGGCGAGCCTTTCCTCCGGGATGTTCTCATGCTCGGAGAAATTTTCCGGATCAGCTTCCAGCGGCAGCACGTGCTCTTCCACGAAGGCGCGCACTCGCAGGCGGAGATCCTCAATCTCTGGCGCAAGCGTGAAGTCCATGCGTCGTTTCCCTAGCCCTTGATCTGAATGACCTGCCCGCCGTCCACGACGATGGTCGCACCCGTAATGTAGCTGCCCGCGTCCGACACAAGGAGCAGCAACGCGCCATCGAGGTCGCCGGGATTGCCGAAGCGGCCCATCGGAATCTCGCGCTTGATTGCGGTTCCCGCCTCGCCCGTCAGGTAATCGTCGTTCATTTCCGTGACAAACCATCCAGGAGCAATGGCGTTAACGCGCACGCCCTTGAAGGCCAGTTCGACCGCAAGTGCCTTGGTGGTTTGCACGACGCCCGCCTTGGCCGCGGCGTAGGCGACCGCGCCCTTGGAGACTGCAAGTCCCAGCACCGATGCAATATTGACGATTGCGCCCTGCTTGTTCGCCGCCAGGATGCGCCGTGCTGCCTCCTGTGCCCAGAAAAAGACGGCGTCGAGGTTGATCGAGAGAACCTTCCGCCACTCTTCCGGCGGCATCTCGACGGCACGGCCGCCATGCGCGATGCCGGCATTGTTGACGAGAATTGTCACCGTGCCGAACGCTTTCTCGGCCGCATCGAACGTGCGCGTCATGGCCGCGCGGTCGGTCACGTCAGCTTCGGCGGCAATGGCGCTGTCTCTTATACACATCTCCGAGCCCACGAGACCATAGTAAGGATCGC
>JBKPLN010000175.1:0-1759 GCA_046731635.1 Pseudomonadota bacterium
GGGTTCGCGCTGACCGGTTATTTTATCACTCGCCACGTGCTGGAGGCGCGCGGCGTCGCACTCGGCGACGAGCGTGCTCATTTCATCGCGGCGCTAAACCGAGCCCTTCCGAGCGTCGCCTAGCTTACCACCCCCAACGCCGATACGGACGATAGCCATATCCGTATCCGTAATAGGGGCGGCCGTAGAAGCCGTAGCCACCGTAGTACGGTGCCGTGCGCACGCATGCGCGGCGCCAGCCGCAACCATATGGTCCGCAGCGCCAGACTCTGCGGCAAGCGACCGCGACGTCTTCGAGCAGGCTATTGCCATCAACGACAGCCTGAAGGCCGGCCGGGGTGGTAACCGTCATGGCCTCGGCGCGATTTGGGGCGAAAGAGCCCGCCGCGAGAATGGCGAGCGTGGCGGCAGTTGCAAGTACAATCCGGCGCATTGCGTCCTCCATCCTAGTAAAGCTTGGAACAAAACATAGGCAGCGCAGATGACGCTGCCCCAAGTCTCCAGGTTCACGAATTTTACAGGAAAAACTTGGAAGATTAGATGGCCGGCCCGTTCATCGCTTGTTCATCCCGAGACAACGGTTTAGCTATCGACCATGGGAAAAAGACTGATTCCCCCTGAAAAAGGCGAGGTTGAAGAGGTCGCGCTGCGGGAGGCGCTGGAAGAGCGCTATCTCGCTTACGCGCTGTCCACCATCATGAACCGCGCGCTGCCCGATGCGCGCGATGGCCTGAAGCCTGTGCACCGCCGCATTTTGTACGGCATGCGGTTGTTGCGGCTCGATCCTGGATCCGCTTTCAAGAAGTCCGCCAAGGTTGTCGGCGACGTGATGGGCAACTTCCACCCGCACGGCGATCAGGCGATCTACGATGCGCTGGTGCGGCTGGCGCAGGAATTCGCGCAGCGCTATCCGCTGGTGGACGGGCAGGGAAATTTCGGAAACATCGACGGCGATAACGCCGCCGCCATGCGCTACACCGAGGCGCGGCTTACGGAAGTCGCTCGGCTTTTGATTGACGGGATCGACGAGGATGCCGTCGATTTCCGCGCAAGCTATGACGGGACCAGCGAAGAGCCCGTCGTCCTGCCGGCAGCATTTCCCAATCTGCTTGCCAACGGGTCGCAGGGCATTGCCGTCGGCATGGCAACCTCGATTCCACCGCACAATGCCGCCGAGCTGTGCGACGCCGCGTTGTTCCTCATCGACAATCCGAAGGCACGCAGCAAGACGCTTCTCAAGTGGGTCAAGGGACCGGACTTCCCGACCGGCGGTGTCATTGTCGACACGCCGGAAACAATCGCCGAAGCTTACAATACCGGTCGCGGCTCGTTTCGCGTGCGTGCGCGCTGGAAACAGGAAGATACCGGCCGCGGCACTTACGTGATCGTCGTGAGTGAGATCCCATATCTGGTCCAGAAATCTCGCCTGGTGGAAAAGCTCGCAGAGCTGATCAACGAGAAGAAGCTGCCGCTGGTCGCCGACGTGCGCGATGAATCGGCCGAGGACATTCGCCTGGTGATCGAGCCGCGCTCGCGTTCGGTCGATGCCGAGCTGATGATGGAATCGCTTTTCAAGCTCACCGAGCTCGAGAGCCGCATTCCGCTCAATATGAATGTGCTGGTGAAGGGCCGCATCCCGCAGGTCCTCGGCCTTGCCGAAGCCTTGCGCGAATGGCTCGATCATCTCAGAGACGTGCTGCTGCGCCGCTCCAATTACCGCAAGGAGCAGATCGAGCATCGGCTCGAGGTGCTCGGCGGT
>JBKPLN010000176.1:0-2938 GCA_046731635.1 Pseudomonadota bacterium
GCACAGCACGCATAGGAGATCGGCAGCACCATGCTTGCAGTCGCGCAGGACGGCGATCTCGATCGGGGGACCCGTGTCGTTCCCGATAGCGAACGTACGTGCGCGCTCACCCGGGAAGTCAAATCGCCGGCGGAATTGATCCGTTTCGTGATGGGACCGTCCGGCGAGGCGGTCCCCGACGTCAAGCGCAAGTTGCCCGGGCGCGGCATCTGGGTCACCGCGACCCGCGCCGCGATCGAGGAAGCCGTCAGGCGAAATGTGTTCGGCCGTGGGTTCAAGCGCGACGTGCGGGTTGCCCGCGATCTGGCAGCGCAAACCGAGCAAATGATGGAACGCGCCGCTCTCGATGCGCTGGCCATCGTCGGAAAGGCGGGCAAGGTCATTACCGGCTTTTCCAGGGTCGAGACCGCGGTGGGCCGGGACGATCTGCTGGCGCTGTTACATGCTGCCGATGGCGCCGAGGACGGCAAACGCAAGCTGGCCGATGCCCTGCGCCGCAAAACAGCGGGGGAATCGTCAAAAATCGCGGTGATTGACGCGTTTAGCGGTGCGCAATTGGATTTGGCATTGAACCGTCCAAATGTGGTACATGCAGCCCTGCTTGCGGGACCCGGAGGCGAGACTTTTCTTACGCGGATCGAGCGTTTGACGCGTTTTCGGACCGGAATTTCGCCCGATGCACTTAAAGGACATGCGCCCGCAGGCGGCGCCTAAGGAAATGGTACGGAATGAGCGAGACCAAAAACCCCGGCGAGAAAAAACTCAGCGTCTCCGGCAAAACGCTGACGCTCAAGCCACGCACCGAAACGGGCGTCGTGCGCCAGAGTTTCAGCCACGGGCGCAGCAAGCAGGTCGTCGTTGAAAAGGTCAAACGTCGTGTCGTCGGCGGGCCAAGCGAGGCCAAGGCCGAAGCCGCGCCGGCACCCGAAGCGAAGAAAGCACCTGTCGGAAAAGCAGGTGGCGCGAGCAGTCGAGGCCTGACGGCGGCTGAAGCGGCAGCGAAGCCAAAGCCGTCCGGCGTTGTGCTGCGGACCTTGACCGAGGAAGAGCGCACCGCTCGTGCTCATGCGCTTGCCGACTCGCGCGTACGCGAAGCAGAAGAGCGCCGTATTGCCGAGGAAGAGGGGCGGCGCCGAGCAAGCCGTGAGGCTACCGATCGCTCGGAGCGTGAGGCCGCGGAAGCTCGCAAGCGCGATGAAGAAGAGCGTCGCAAGCACGACGAAGAAACCAAACGCAAAGCCGGGGAAGTCGCGAAGAAGCGCTTCGGGGAAGATGAAACCCGAAGACCGTCGGCACGACTTGCGCTGGAAGCTGAGGAAGACGAAGCGCCCACCCGATCACGGCGTGGTGGCGCCGCCCGACCGGCTGCAGCGCGGCCCACTCCACGCGGAGGCGGCGAGAAACAGCGGGGCCGTCTGACCGTGATCAATGCGCTGCGTCAGGATGACGTGCGTGAGCGTTCGGTTGCCTCCTTCCGCCGTCGAGTCCAGCGACTCAAGGGCCAGACCAGCGCCGAGCCAAAGGAAAAGCTGCTTCGCGAAGTTACGATCCCGGAGGCGATCACCATTCAGGATCTCGCCAACCGGATGTCCGAACGTGCCGTCGATGTCATCCGGCTGCTGATGAAGCAAGGCCAGATGGCTACGATCAACGATGTCATCGACGCCGACACGGCCCAGCTCATCGCCGAGGAAATGGGTCATACAGTCCGCCGTGTGGCCGAAGCCGACGTAGAAGAGGGATTGTTCGACGTCGCAGACGATCCCGCGCAGCTCCAGTCCCGCGCGCCAGTCGTCACGGTTATGGGCCACGTCGATCATGGCAAGACTTCGCTCCTTGATGCCATTCGTTCCTCTGAGGTAGCGGCGGGCGAAGCTGGCGGCATCACCCAGCATATAGGCGCCTATCAGGTGACCTCGCCCTCCGGCGCAAAGGTCACCTTCATCGATACGCCCGGCCACGCCGCGTTTACAGCAATGCGGGCGCGGGGTGCCAAAGTGACCGACATCGTGGTTCTGGTCGTCGCCGCTGATGACGGGGTAATGCCACAGACGGTGGAGGCGATTCATCACGCCAAGGCGGCGAAAGTGCCAATCATCGTCGCGATCAACAAGATCGACAAACCCGACGCCAAGCCGGAGCGCGTGCGCACCGATCTTTTGCAGCACGAGATCCAGGTCGAAGCCATGGGTGGTGAGGTCGTGGACGTCGAGGTTTCCGCTACCAAGAAGATGAATATCGACAAGCTGCTCGAGATGATCGGCTTGCAGGCAGAAATCCTCGACCTCAAGGCCAATCCAAATCGGCCCGCGGAAGGCACCGTGATCGAAGCGAAGCTCGACCGTGGCCGCGGTCCCGTCGCGACCGTCCTCGTTCAACGCGGGACCCTGCATCCGGGCGACATTGTGGTGGCGGGCGCCGAATGGGGTCGCGTGCGAGCACTGGTGTCCGACACCGGCGAGCCTGCGCAGAGCGCGGGACCATCGATGCCGGTGGAAGTGCTTGGTTTCTCCGGCACGCCCGACGCGGGCGATCGCCTGGCGGTGGTTGATAACGAAGCACGCGCCCGCGAAGTTACTGACTACCGGGCGCGGCAGAAGCGCGAGAAGATGGCGGCGCGTGCGACCGGCATGCGCGGCTCGCTCGAGCAAATGATGGCGCAGGCCAAGACTTCGGGGCGCAAGGAATTTCCGCTGGTGGTCAAGGCGGATGTGCAAGGCTCGGTCGAAGCAATCGTTGGCGCACTCGACAAGCTCGCCACCGACGAAGTTGCCGCGCGCGTGCTCCATTCAGGCGTCGGAGGAATTTCTGAGTCGGATGTCACGCTTGCGGAAGCCTCGGGCGTTCCGATCATCGCCTTCAACGTCCGCGCCAACAAGGAAGCGCGCGAGGCAGCCGAGCGCGCCGGCATCGAGATTCGCTACTACAACATCATCTA
>JBKPLN010000177.1:0-7619 GCA_046731635.1 Pseudomonadota bacterium
GGGCAGCGAGGATAACTGGCAAGTCACGGGGATTGTCGCCGACAACGACCATATTGCGATATCTGTTTTCAGACTTGGCTGAAGCATTCGGGCAAAGCCAGACGATACGGCGATCGGCAAAAAGCCTTTCGGGTAGGGCAGGCCAGGCTTCAATCAGTCCGGGGCCCACCAGCAGAAGAAAGTCCGCGCGCACGCGCGCTTCATTCGGCGTGGTCATCATCATTCCGGCCTCGCGCATGACATCGAGGTCACGCAGCAGGGCCTCGGAGTGCATGTGATCGACTACACCGCCCACGGCTTGCGCTAGCTTGATCGCGGCGCGAGCCCCGGCAACATCGGTGCCAAGGCCGGCAATGACCGGCAAGCGGCTAGCCGCCAAGAGGCCTGCAGCTTCCGCGATTGCGGCGTCGAGCGGGGCTGACTTGCCGCGAATCCAGGCTTCAGCCATGCCGTTTCCTGTCGTGCGGCGTGGTCGGTTCAGTTATCGTCAATCCGTTGCTGAGTCCGACCTTACTTGTCGTACTTGACATAGGCGAAGCGTGCGTCCTGTTGCGGCGTGCCTTCCAGCGAGCCGCCTTCTTTGGCGGGCTGCCACTGAACGATCTCTTCAATCTTCTTGGCCAATTCGAAATCCTTGTCGGTGATCCCTTTGGCCGCGTGGTTTTGCAGGCGCACCTCAACCCAGGCGTAGGAAGCTGTGATGTCGGGATGGTGCCACGCTGCTTCAGCCAAGTGGCCCACGGCATTGATGACCATCAACGTGCCTTTCCAGCTGTTGGTGCGGTACTTGCGACGAATCCAGCCGTTTTCCAACCACCAATGCGGCAAGTCGCGGGCGAGTCGCGCCTTGATTTCGTCTTCGCTGTATGTGCGTTCCTTGATTGCTTCTGCCATCATGATGAGAAGCCTTTCTCGTGGGCGATCAATCCGATCTGCTCGGATTGCCAAGCGAGTCCAACTGTCGCAGTCTAGTCCTGGTTTGCATAGATGAAAAACCCTGTCCGGGAGCAAACAGTTGAGTAGAGGGCCGAACAGCGTGACCGTTACTGCTTCGGCTAGGCTGCATCTGGGATTCCTTGATCTAAACGGCGAGCTTGGACGAAGTTTCGGCAGCTTCGGTCTTGCGATCAGCGACCTGCGCACGCGCCTCGTCATTTCCAGAGCGGCGGTGGCACGGGTGAGCGGCCCAGACAGCGAACGCGCGCGTCGTTATCTCGAACGTCTGCAAGTATTGCTCTCGCTTGACGCTGCTCATCACGTCCAAATCGCAGAAGCTATTCCGGGTCATGCCGGACTTGGCTCCGGCACCCAGCTTGCGCTTGCAATTGCCGCCGGTATCCGCACGCTACACAACATGCCACTCGACATCCGTGGCGATGCATTTCGCCTTGGTCGTGGCCGTCGTTCAGGCGTGGGTATCGGTCTATTCGATCTAGGAGGCGTCGTGGTTGACGGCGGATGTGGAGACAGAACCCGCGTGGCGCCAATCGTCAGCCGAATACCTTTCCCGGATGAATGGCGCATTCTGCTCGTTCTCGACCGCAAACGCATCGGCGTGCACGGAGAAGAGGAGAGCGCGACGTTTGCTCGTTTGCCAGAATTTTCGGCTACGGACGCTGCGCGCATCTGTCGCCTTGTGCTGATGCAGGCGCTACCGGCGCTTGCGGAAACGGATATCGATTCTTTTGCCACGGCAATCAAACAGATGCAGACAATTCTCGGCGCGTATTTTGCACCGCTGCAAGGGGGCCATCCATTTGCCAGCCCCGATGTCGCCGCGGCGCTCGAGCTTCTTGAAGGCCAAGGCGCGCTCGGCATCGGTCAGAGTTCGTGGGGCCCGACTGGATTTGCATTTGTGCGCTCGCTTGAT
This sequence comes from Pseudomonadota bacterium, assembly GCA_046731635.1. Lineage (GTDB taxonomy): Bacteria > Pseudomonadota > Alphaproteobacteria > Rhizobiales > Xanthobacteraceae > Pseudolabrys. Next base: position 1,871 of record JBKPLN010000177.1, read on the forward strand.
GAAGCGAAGCGGTTGATCGCTTTCGCGCGCAACCACCCGCGCTGCGAAACGCTGGACATCATCGCTTGCAAGGGGCTCAATCGCGGCGCAGACATGGAAGTTGGCATGGTTGCGGCGATGCCTGATCTGTGATCTGGCGAGGAGGCGGATGTGGCTGAAAAGCATATCCTGCATATGCTGACCCCGCTCAGGCATATGAGCCCCTTCGATGTGAACATGGCTCTCGATGCCGGTTTTGACGCCGCCATTCCGTATACCAACGTCACGCTCGCTGAAGTGACCGGTCTGGTACAGGACGCAATCTTCTCGCGCCCTCCGAAAATAGGCGTCCGGACAGGCATCTTCTTTGGGGGCAGGCAAGCGATAATGGCACTGGACATGCTCGAGACCGCCAAGAAGGCGCTCGTGCCGCCATTCGGTATTTCGTTCTTCGCCGATCCTGCAGGCTCCTTTACCACTGCAGCCGCAATGGTGGCCTGCGTTGAGAAGTTGCTAGGTGAAAAGAAAGACAGGCAACTCAAAGGTGTCCGCGTCGCGGTGTTCGGCGCAACCGGCGTCGTGGGATTTTCCGCCGCCGTCATCGCGGCCCTGCAAGGCGCTAATGTCACGCTTGTCGGCTATGACGGCATCAAGCGCGTGAGCGACGGAGCCGCCGAAATCAAAGCACGCTTCGGCGTCGAAGTTCGTGCCGCCGATGGTAGTGACGAGGAAAAGAAAATCGGAATCCTGTCGGTGAGCGAGGCTGCCTTGTGTGCCGGCCGCGCTGGCGTAAAAATCCTGTCGCGCGCGCAACTCGATATGGCGAAAAACCTTCTCATCGTCGCCGACGTAAACGCAGTTCCACCTCCCGGCGTCGAAGGCCTCGATATGATGGCAAATGGGAGCGAGGTTAATTCGCATGGCACCCTGGGAGTGGGGCCGCTCGCGGTCGGTAACATCAAGTACAAGACCGAGTTTGGCTTGTTCAAGAAGATGATCGAAGCGACAAAGCCCGTGTGTTTGGATTTCCGCGACGCGTTCACGCTTGCTCACGAACTCAATGGATAAAGGTCTCGTGCTGATAGCCGCTCCCTCGGGCCGAGCGCTTGCCGCGTCGGCGCGGCGGGGCGGGTACGTGCCGCTGGTCGCCGACGGTTTCGGCGATCAGGATACGATCGCCGCTGCCGCCGCCCACATCCGCGTCAGTTTCGCGCGCCCGATAAATGGCGATAGGTTCATCACCGCTTTACAATCTTTGGCCGACAACCGCAGTTGCGTCGGCATTGTCTGCGGCAGTGGTTTCGAGGACCGCGCCGACCTGCTGACAATGATCGGTCAGCGATGGTCGCTTCTTGGCAACAGCCCGGAAATTATCAAGCGCGCCAAGGACCCAATTGAATTTGCAGCAAGGTGCCGCGAGGCCAACATTCCGCACCCAGAGACATCGCTGGTGCCGCCGCTGGATGTGGAGGGCTGGCTGGCGAAGCGCATCGGCGGCGCGGGAGGTTGGCACATCAGGTCCGCCGACAAGGCAAAAAAGCACGGCAAGGACATCTATTTTCAACGCCACGTCGATGGCGAGCCGATTTCCGCACTGCTGCTTTGCGATGGCAGCAGCGTTTTAGTGCTCGGGTTCAGCGCGCAATGGACCGCGCCGACACTTCGGCATCCTTTCCGCTATGGCGGAGCTGTTCGGCCCGCGCCGATTTCCGAGGGCGTGCAGGAGGCCATGATCGCAGCGCTCGAGCGGCTCAATTCCATCATGCCGCTCGTTGGTCTGAACAGTGCCGATTTTGTCCTCGACGGAGACGCTTTTCAGCTGCTTGAGGTTAATCCTCGGCCCGGTGCGACTTTTGACCTGTTCGAGCCGGAAGGTAGTTCGCTATTCGCTCTTCATCTCGACGCCTGCCGCGGTAGACTGCCTAAGTCCGCACCGCGTTATCCAACTCCAATGGCTGGCGCCATTGTTTATGCGCGACGGGACATCCTGGCAGCGCCCGCATTCGATTGGCCCGAATGGACCGCCGATCGGCCCGTCCCCGGCAGTGCGGTCGAGGCCGAGCAACCGCTGTGCTCGGTGTTCGCGCGAGGGGCGACCGCACTCGAAGCGAAACAACTCGTCGAGAAACGTAGTGCGATGGTGCACAGGCTTCTTGCCGAAGGCGTGTCATGAGAGAGGCGCTTGCCGTCAGCTTGAACGCCCGTGCTGCAGCGTTGATCAAAACGCTCGTGGCCGCCAAAGCCGAGCTCAAGATTGCGGTCGCACAAGGCGAACGTGGCGAGACGTTGATTGACTCCGGCGGCCGCATGCAGGGCAGCATCGCGGCTGGATTGGCGATTGCCGAGATCTGTATGGGCGGACTGGGGAACGTGGAACTCACGTCTAGCGCCATGACGCCGCGATGGCCTTGGACACTCCTGGTCCATTCGGGCAATCCGGTAATCGCCTGTTTGGCGGGGCAATATGCCGGCTGGCGGCTCACTCACGGAAAAGGCGCCGACGCGTTTTTTGCTCTTGGCTCCGGCCCTGCCAGGGCGCTTGCCCGAGTGGAGCCACTGTTCGAAATGCTCGAGTATCGGGACGTGGCGAAAGAAGCCGTTTTGGTGTTGGAGAGCGCGCGTCCACCGCCGTCTCAAATCGTTGACAAAGTGCTGGAGGCCTGCGGCGTTGCGGCAGAGAGCTTGACCATCATCTATGCGCCGACGCAGAGTCTTGCTGGTGCCACCCAGATCGTAGCGCGCGTGCTCGAAGTCGCTCTTCACAAAGCGTACGAGTTGAAGTTCCCGCTCGACCGGATTGTCGAAGGCATGGCGGCTGCGCCTCTCGCGCCGCCGCATCCCGACATGGTTATTGCGATGGGGCGGACGAACGACGCCATTATCTATGCGGGGCGCGTTCACCTGATGGTAGCCGGCTCGGCCACCGATGCCCGAGCACTGGCCGAGCAATTGCCGAGCGCGGGCTCCCGCGACTACGGCCAGCCCTTCGCGGAAATCTTCACGCGCTTCAAAGGCGATTTCTACGCCATCGATCCAATGTTGTTTAGTCCGGGCCAGGTAACGGTCACGGCGCTCGAAACCGGCGAGAGCTTCCATGCCGGCCATCTCAACCTGAAACTTCTCGATGCCTCGTTCGCCTGAGTTGCTTGCGCCGCGTGCGTCGCCCTCCGGTCCGACCATCGCTATCGTTACCGAGTCAAACGACTGGCACGCGCGCGCTCTCTGCAAGGCATTCGCCGCGCTGGGTGCGCGAGCGCGGCCACTGATGCTGGCGGCCTGCCGTTTCGACTCGACGGGTCCGAAGGGTCTGATCCTGCCTGGTTTGGGCACTGGTTTGCCCGACGCCGTACTCGTGCGCGACATGGCGGGTGGAAGCTTTGAGGCGGTAACGCTGCGTCTGGGCATCCTGCATGCGCTGGACGAAATTGGCATCCCGGTCTGGAACAATGCACGGGCCATCGAGCGCTGCGTCGACAAGTCGATGACGAGCTTCTTGCTGGCACGCGCCGGTTTGCCGACTCCGTCGACCTGGGCTGCTGAATCGCGCGAGGCGGCGGCGGAAATCGTAAGGCAGGAAACCAGCCCACTCGTCCTCAAGCCGCTGTTCGGCTCACAGGGACGCGGCTTGAGACTAATCTACAGCGCAAATGAACTTCCGCCGCCTGCCGAAGTATCGGGAGTCTACTATCTACAACGATATGTCGGCGTCGAACGGGACGGCTTCCATGATTTTCGCGTGCTTGTCTCACAAGGCCGGGTCGTCGCCGCCATGATGCGCCATTCCGCGCATTGGGTGACCAATGTAAAGCGCGGCGGCAAGCCAGTCGCCGCGGTTGCAGACGGTATTATGCGAGACCTTGCCATTGCCGCGGCCACGGCGGTCGGAGCCAATTTTGCCGGCGTCGACATTGTCTATGATCGCGACGAACGGCCGACAGTCCTTGAAGTAAATAGCATGCCGGCGTGGTCGGGTTTGCAACGAACCACACCCATCGATATCGCCGGGGCGCTTGCGGGCGACCTTATTTCCGGGCTCGCATTGCGGGCCGAGGGCAATGTCTGAGTTGGCGCCAGTCCGCGAATGGCCAAATCCGATCGCGCGTGCGTTTGAAGAAGCATGCCGGGACGAACTGGACGCGCCCAAACCCGGCAACGTTCATGTCTTCGCCGATGGCCACCAGATGACGGTAACGGATTTCGAGCGCGCTGCGGCAGCTGCGGCGCGCCCACTAACAGCTATGGGACAAAAGATCGGGGCGCGAATTCTCGGGGCCGTTGAAGCAAGTTTCGCAGCTGTCAAAAGCAATACCAATCTCGGTATCATCCTACTTTGCGTTCCGCTTGCGGCGGCGGCGGAGGCGCTGCCGGATGACCTGCAGTCATCGCTTTCGACGATTTTACAACGACTTGATCGAGATGATGCGGACCTGGCATTCCGTGCCATCGTGCTGGCATCGCCGGGAGGGCTGGGACGCGCCGAACGTCACGATGTGTTTCATCCTGCGACGGTAACCCTGCGGGAGGCCATGGCCGAGGCAGCGGATCGCGATCGCATTGCTCGGCAATATGTGACCGACTTTGCGGACGTTTTTGACCTCGGCGAGCCGGTATTCGAAGCCTCGCTAGCTTCTTCGTCTGATCGACGCCTGGCGACACTGACTGCTTATCTCGGCTTTCTTTCAGCATTTCCAGACGGCCATATCGTACGCAAACATGGCTTGTCGGTTGCGGATCAAGTTTGCCGCGAAGCTGCCAGACTGGCTGCACGGGCCGGAAAGGCCAGCCGGCTCGAGGATGTTCTCTCCGACGTTCTTGCGTGGGATGCCACACTGAAGCAGGCGAGCGTCAATCCCGGGACAAGCGCCGACCTGACTGTGGCGACTCTTTTCGCGCATCGACTGCGGAGCATCTTGCCGACGGCGGGCAACAGTGATTGACTTTCGCTTGCGGAAAACCTCTGCCGCTATCTGGCTAACCGGTCCGAGCTTCGGACGCTGACAACAAGGATAGCCGTTCGGCCGGCTGCCATACGACGGCGACCGGTGAAGGTGTAATGTTTTCCTTGGGAGGAGATGGCGATGGCGAAAATTAGTGGACTATGCGTTGGTGAATCACTCGTCGGCGATGGCAATGAGGTCGCGCATATCGATCTCATTATGGGGCCGCGCGGGAGTGCTGCAGAAACGGCGTTTGCAAATTGCCTGACAAACAACAAGGACGGATTTACAACGTTGCTTGCGCTCGTGGCGCCAAATCTAATGTGTAAACCCCCGACGGTGCTGTTTAACAAGGTCACGATCAAAAGCGCGAAACAAGCGGTGCAAATGTTCGGGCCAGCTCAGCATGCGGTTGGCAAGGCGGTGGCTGACAGCGTGGCGGAAGGCGTGATCCCGCAGAATGAAGCCGACAATCTGTTTATCTGTGTCGGCGTTTTCATCCACTGGGAGGCAGCGGACGACAAGAAAATCCAAGACTACAATTATCGCGCCACCAAGGAAGCCATCGCACGCGCGGTCGCTGGCGAGCCAAAGGTCGCCGAAGTTGTCTCCAAGCGCGATCAAGTCAAACATCCTTTCGCGGCGTAGAAGGCGAAACGGCCAAGTCGATCAGAGTAGGGAGCTGCAACACGCAGCTCCCTTCTCAACTGATTTTTTCAGCTGTTGAATGTCAGCCGCAGTAACTCGTTCGTCGTGCAAGCTGGACGCGACGAGCGCGCCAGCTATCCCCGCGGTCGCGAGAGTGTGCAGATCACGAGCAGCGCGTACGCCTC
>JBKPLN010000178.1:0-2008 GCA_046731635.1 Pseudomonadota bacterium
GCATACGAGATGTGCTAGGTGGTCTCGTGGGCTCGGAGATGTGTATAAGAGACAGGTATTGCCATCAAACCAGTTCACAAATGGGGGTTCATTGGCTGGCGAGAAAACTCGGCACACGCACATTGCCGCCACTAGCACCTCGAAGTTTAGGGGAGGATTCAGCGCTAAAGCCCGGTGCCTTCCGGTGTCGGGCTTTAGGTTTCTTAAAGAGGCCACGTTACGGCCCTAAAGGACTTGCTCATGAACTTCAATGCAGTCGCTACCACCTTTTTACTCGGCTTGACCATCGCCGTTAAGCCCGTCACGGATGCGATCGCGTCGCCTCGCGAAACGCGGCTTGCTCAAGTGCGCCCGGAGGCAGGCGACGCAACCGCCGATAATCTCCGGGGCATTGGTCTGACCGCTTCCCACAAACGGATTATTTTCGATCACATCGGGACCGAACAGGCACAAACGGTCCCCAACAACGCTGAACTTTCCGTTGGGAGCACTATTCCCGATTCCCTCATGCTCAATACTATGCCTATCGGGGCCAAAGATCAGATCGGCCTGTTAAAGGACCTCAAGTTTGTCAAAGTAGCGGACGACAAGATCCTGCTAGTGGATCCAGCCACCCGAAAAATCGTGGATATCGTTAGCAAGTAAGAAGCGGCGCACTAACGCAGCTCCGTCGCAGTTGTGGAAATTAGATGGCGCGCCGGGGTTAACGGCAATTTCGTCGCGAGCGCCTTGTCCACCCGACGTCCGTCGAGATCGACAACCGTGTCAACAAAAAACCCTCGAGCGTTCTTGAACGAGAGGTGCCACCGCTTGCTCTCGTTCTGGCGAAGCGGCTCGAAAGTGCTGCTACTTGCGGGGCAGTACGACAAGTTCACCCACCATTGACGGCTGATGCGTTGCGCAGCGGATCGCGAACACGCCGGCCTTGTCGGCCTTGAAGCTGATTTTTGTCACTTGGCCGCGCTTCAACAACAGCGACTTACCGTAGTCGGCGATCGTGATCGGATGCTGCGCGCCGTTGATACCGACAAATTCGAGCGTCACGTCGTCATCCTGGTTTATCACGATCTGACTCGGCATGAAGACGTAGGCCGAGATCTCCCAGCGACCCGCCTGGTCGGGCTGCTTCAGGACGTAGCCGGGGCCGGCTTGCATGGCCTCGGTCGGGAACGGCTCCTTGTCGACGATCGCGCCGCCCCTCGGCTCGACGGCGAGGACCACGATATGGCGCGTCTCAGCGTGCGCCGGACCTGGCACAGCGATGACCGGGGTCGCGCCGAGCAGCGCGACTGCGAACGTGGTTGTGATCGTGTGTTTCGGCATGGCCTGGCTCCTGTGTTCGTCCGGTCCCCCCAGCGGACGGACTGCAGGATATCGAAATTGGTCGAGATCGGACAGATTGATACATTGACATCCGATTGGTTCACGAAACCGGAGTGCGAGTGGGCCTCAGATTAGCGATGTGATCTCAGTCTGTGCCATGGTGCCACCCCGCAGCCCGAAATGTCCGCTTTGGGTCATTAGCGGATATTTCGCAGTGCAATCGCCATGTCCGCTTTACCCCCAAAAGCGGACATTGATGCGTACGATTGGAATGTCCGCTATGGGCCCATAGCGGACATACGTTACGTCTCAGCAAGCGCCCGTGATGCCCTCCAAAACGCGAAGGGCCTCGATCGTGCCATCAGTTTCGGCTTTCTCAAAATCTTGCTTTGCCACTGCCATCGAGTTCGTGACATGCGCAAGGCATATAACTTTTCTGTTGTTTGCGCGAACGCGTAAAGGGCAGCAGCTTTTCAACGGCGAGTATGCCTTTGGAGCGAGCGGCGGCGATTGCTTCCTCGGTTTCGCGGAACGGAGCATCCGTAGTCCAACTTGATCCGGTGACGACATTCACGCCTTTGGTGCCTTAATTCCCGCGGTAGCGATTGCAACTAAATCCGGCTCCGCTTCGCTGTGCTCTGACCGCTCGGCGTAATGATAACTTGTTCCTTCATCGCGTAACGCG
>JBKPLN010000179.1:0-5648 GCA_046731635.1 Pseudomonadota bacterium
GCAATCCGCCGGCGATGGCGCCCGCGGCTAACCCATAGCCCCACCCGCCACCATAGTAGTTGCCGCGATAGCCGCTGCCATAGTAGCCGCCGCGATGGGCACCGCCGCCGTAATAGCGGCCGGCACCGGCAGCCTGAGCTCCGCCGACGCCAGCAACACTAAAGCGAGCCCCGCCGACGCGAGCACCACTAAAGTGAGCACCGCCGGCGCGAGCACCACTGTAGTGAGCACCGCCGCTGCGAGCACCGCTGAAGTGAGCACCGTCACGCGCCCGCGCGGTGGTAGAAAAAACGGCAGCCGCCAAAACCATCGTCGCACAGACAGCGCCCGGTATTTTCAGCATAACATTCCTCCATAATTGTTCAGTTCGTCACCTTGTTAGATACGTAGGAACTAGTTGGCCGTTTGCTTTGATTCTTGATCGCACAAAGAAGTGATCCAGCGCGTAATTGGTGAGGCACTAACTCAAAGCAAAACGATCTATGTCATTTGATACGAGATCGTCCGCGTGCATGGTCGAAGGAACAGCCTGCACGTCCCGGGGGGTCCGGCATCTCAGTTCGCCATGCGTGCAAGCGCGTTGCGGTTTTTCAGGATCAATAACCGAGATGATCCTCCACGCGCAATCAAACCTGATGTTTCCATTCGGGTGATAACCCGGCTGATAGTCTCGATGGTCAGCCCGAGATGATCGGCTACGTCGCTGTATGACATCGGGAGCTTGAGGTACTTTTGCGTTCCCATCCTCATTGATAGGTCAATTAGAAAGGATGCAAATCGGCAGTTGGAACCCCTGTTTACCAAAAGCGAGTGATTTTGCGCGCGTCGCAGCTCATTGAGTGTCGCGGTCAATAAGAAGTTTGCAACGTGACTTTCTTGTTCTGCAATAGAAAGCAATGAGGAACGCTTGATAAATAATATCATCGCATCCGCAGCCGCTTCCGTCGTTAACGAATGCGTTGGATGATTGGTCAAGCCAACCAGCTCTCCCGGAAGATGAAAAGCAACGATGCTTCGCGTACCGTCCTGAAATGACCTAAAAGTTCGAACAACGCCACTGATCACCAGAAGGATGTACTCGGACGGCTCACCCTCAATGACGATTGTTTGGTCGCGGCCGTAACGAATGGGACCGCGCCGAAGCGCGAGAACAGCACGAGCCACAATTTTGCGCTCGTCTTGAATAAGCGCTTCGAGTTTTTCAGTCGCATTTGGTGAATCAAAAACGGCGCCGCTTGCCGCAGCTGTGTCCGCAAACCTGAAATTGGTCATTTGTACGCCTGCACCTGATGAGAATGTCTCAGAAGGTCCTAACGTTCCGCTGGCTTCAGACACATAACCATCACCCAGTCAAAGCGCTTTCGTTTGACTGGTTCATAAGAACCAACTTTTTGAAGGCCGTGGAACTATCTCTCACATGGCTGCATTGCGGTCGCCATCCAGTAGTATGTTGGCCTCTAAGAGTTACTTATTAGGTGCGGCAGTGACCGACGCTCCCGCTGTGAACGGGAGTTCCTTTTGGCAGAGCCGATATTTGACTGCCGCGTGTGGCAACGTGGCGCGAACTGGCACTGGCAAGTCATGAACGATGAACACGTGCTTGCATCGGGCGTCGCCGAGAGCCACCTAGAGGCGCGGAACGCAGTCGTTTTGCAATGCCTCCAACGCCTTCGCACCATCTCGGACCAGTCCATTAAATGACTTGATGGAAACGTTTCGTCGCCGATACCGCGGGATCAACACGGTTATCAACCCTGATCCTTGGTGTGTTTATCAAAAAGACATGAAACGAGCATCGTTGATGCGGCTGAATGCCTACTAAAGGCCAAATGCCAGGCACTGTTCGTACCAATTTGTTCGTTGGTCTCTTGCTGCTTGAGTCATGAACTCCCACCCTCCACCCTAACGGAAGATTTTGTAAATGAACTTCGTTCTTTTGCTCTAGTAATCGCTGTGGCCTTCTTCGTCAGTTCGCTGGCCTTGTTGAACTTCGGACGACACCTTGGCCTGCGATACCTGCAGCAGCAAAAAGGTGCCGGCAGCATGGCCGGACTCACTACGGTCGAGGGCGCCGTATTCGCCTTGATAGGGTTGCTGCTGGCATTCACGATTTCTGGCGCACTCCAACGGTTCGACGATCGCCGACAACTGGTTCTTCAGGAGGCAAACGCAGTCAGCACGGCCTATGATCGTCTCGGTCTGTTCGAAGGTGAAGTTGCGCGCGACCTTCAGATGAAGCTCAAAGACTATGTCCGCGCCAGGATCGATCTGTATCGCATCGCACATGATTTCTCGTTGAGGGACCGAACGGAAATTTTTTCTCCCGAGCAGCAAGACAAGATCCTGGGCCTCAAAGCCAAGGTCTGGGACGCAGCGGTCACGGCTTGCCCCCAAGCCAGCTTTCAGCCCGCGTGCGCGCAGGCTCTGCCTGCGCTTACTAGCGCATTCGAAGTCGCACGCCTGCGTGTCGGCGCCAGCCAAAAACATCCACCTCAAATTGTCTATGCGATGCTGTTTGGTCTTGGGCTAGGCGGTTCGCTGCTGGCTGGCTTCGGCATGGCGGCCGCCACAGCACGCAGCTGGATTCACATGGTGGTTTTCGCCGCCACCCTGACGGTTACGCTCTACGCTATTACTGACATGGAGTATCCGGCTGGGCTTAATTCGCATCGAAAGTTTCGATCACTTTCTCGTCGATGCTCACCAGCAAATGCAAGCCCGCGACATGTCGGGAACCGTTGGCTTCGGAAGATGAACACATGTTGCCATGTCCGCTTTGGGTCAAAAGCAGACATATGCAGTGCAAAAAGCCATGTCCGCTTTACCCCCAGTAGCGACCGCAAAAGCGGATTTCTGCAAAAGGTCATGTACAAGCCACGGGGGCCAATGTAACGGCGCTACGTAAGGCATAGACGCTCAACGGCGTGGCTTGCGAGCGATAAAGGCGACGGCCAAAGGAAAGGGCCAGGCGATGGTGAAACCAAACCCAGCCTAACAACCGTGCTGTTCTGGAGATAGGGAGTCGGCAGCTAACGAAAAGTCAATCGCGTTCCTGCTAGCGACCCCAGAAGAAGGGAGAGTAAAAGCGGCGGTGGTCGTTTGCGTACCCAAAGGCATCAAGACCCGATGGAGAAGTAGTCGGTGCCTCTTCCCTTCCCTTGCGAGTCGTGTTCACCGTTTTGCGCTTCTGATTGGGCTGGGCATCCTTTTGCGTTGTTTGCTTGCTCGGCTTTGCAACCCGCTCTGTTGACGGTGCCGTCGCTACTGCCGGTGCGGATAGCGTCGGTTTACTAGGCGACTGTAGTGCAATTAGACCGGCGATGCCGAAGCTAATTATCGCGCAAAGTGCGAGCAAATAAAAAATCAAACCAGCGACGCCACGCATTACATCACTCCACTGCCCATCACCTAGGTGATCCGCCAGGGAGTTGCCAGCCCCCTAGCGGCAACCCTCTTTTCTGGCCCTATATCGGCGGCATGGTATTGCGTAGTTGTGGTCGCGGCAGGCCCATGAACGCGCCTGCTGCATTCATTTCATCCGTGTCAGCCAATCGTCGCCAAGCAGCCTCTAGGCCTGGGCTGGGCGCATGAATGAAGCCCCTGACTGACAAAAATGCCGTCAGCCGGTCGGTATAGCAAGCACCGGGCACGGTGCTCGCCGTAAGACCTGCTCCGTCGTACTGCCTCGAAGAGCGTCAAGCAATCCATCGCGACCCGCGGTTGGCATTGCGATCATGTCGGCGTGGCAGTCATGCGCAATGCGCAAAATCGTTTCCTCGACCGGGCCTTGGACAACCTGGATAGGACTCAGCGGTTGCCCTGATACTCCTATAACCTTAGGTTCGCTATCGCCGACATGCATGAACTGAAAAGCCGCCGATGAAATGCCCAATGGCGCTAGCAGGCTCGTAAGACTCCGCAACGAACTGATCGGTGACGGGTTATGGGCGACTGGAATGAGAATTCGCTCAAGCCCAATTTGGCCATTGGATTTGTCAACGAAACCCCGCGCCTCAGGCCCGATAAAAATTGCCGGCAAAACGTGAGTGCGGTGAAAGATCTCCTCAGCCTTGGAGCCATATAGCAATCGGTCGAGACCTTGGCGGCCTCGTGTCGCCATGACGATAACGTTGGTTGGGTGCTTCAAAATAAAATCTAAGATGCCACCTGGAATATCCTCGTTGTCAATCTCCACCTTAGCGACTTTGATACCGAGCTTTGTTTCGACTTCAGACTGTGCTGCATCCGCATCTATTACACCCCAACGCGCAAGTGTTTCCCGAACCTGAGGGAACGATGACCACTCGGGCTCATGTTCCGGATTCTTGACGTGTAGCAAGTAGAAGTGGTGCCTATAGGCAAGCGCTAGAGCTAGCGCGTGCGCGAATGCTTCATCGCTTGCTTCGGAAAAGTCTGTCAAAAGCGCGACTGTTTTCTCCATGAAACGTATCTTTTAGGAAAAATCAGGACCTAGGACAATTTGGTTTAGACCTCTCAAAAGGCCGTCGAGAACGTGGATAAAAGTCAAAAATCCAAAAGCGCCCGCTGCGACACGGGCTGTAGATGGAAGTTTCTAGGGTAGCAAGCTTAACGGCCAAACATATTGAAATAGCGACAGCCTCCTTGGTGTTATTACTAGCCCCTGCATGGAGGTTGAAAGATGATGATACGCACGATTTTGGTGGCTGCCGCTGCTCTTGCATCGGTAAGCTTCGGTCCACGACACGGAGGGCGCTCAGGCTCCGTGGTGCGCGGTGATTACGATCGGCAGAGATAGTGTGTATTGGGACTGCCAGTATCACTCGTTCGAAGACTGCTACCGCAGGGGCAATATTTTGGCAGGTAATAGCGGCTTTTGTAATCCGAGCCCGTACTACGTCGCTGGATCATCCGGGAAGCGTCGCGCTCGCCCCTATTAAAGCCGGAGTGCCGAGCCAATTTTTAGTCACTATGTCCCGCGACGGCACAATCATCTTGCTGACCTGATCGGCAAGCGCGACGTACTGTACAAGTCCGGGCCATCAAAGATGTGGCTGAAAATCAAGAATCCGAAAGCGCCAGCGGCGACACGCGCTGCTGATTTGAACATTCTAGCGGGGGGTTCAAATTCAGCTCAGGGAATTTTAAAGGGGCCGGACTGGCCGGCCCCATAGCGCGTGACGATTGAGCTTAGATTTATCAGTAGTAGTAACCACCGTACGGATAGCCGCAGACGTTGACCCAGCCATAGTCGGGCACCCACTGGACACAAGAGTCGTAACCGTAGCCGTAACCGCCGTAGTACGGCCAGGTGGCGGCGGCCAGTGCGACGCCAGCGCCTACGCCCCACCAGGGCCAGAAACGTCCACCGCGCCAATGCCCCCCGCGCCAATTACCAGCCCACCTGTTGCCGGCCCAATTACCTCTGCCCGCCCAAGCAACGCGGCCTGCACCCATGCCCACAGGACGAGCGAACCTGCCCGGACCGGCGATTCCCATTCTCCCAGGGCCAGCAACGGCCATGGCGCGAGCACCACTAAACCCGCCCATGCGGGCACCACTAAACCCGCCCATGCGAGCGCCGCTAAACCCGCCCATGCTGCGGCCACCTCCAAACCCCTGCCTTGCTTCTGCGGAATCGGCAAAAGCGGCCGCCGCCAGGATTAGTG
>JBKPLN010000180.1:0-12107 GCA_046731635.1 Pseudomonadota bacterium
ATCTTGACCCACGTGGCATGGGCATCCTGCGCGCGCTCGACAGATAGCGGCACGCCATGGGGCGGTTCCGGCCCAGATCGCACTTGCCTGGTTGATCGCCAAACCCGCCATCACCGCGCCGATTGCCAGCGCTACCAGCCGCAAGCAGCTCGCCGAGATATTGAAAGCGCCCGCGATCAGGCTTTCAAGCGAGGACATCGCCGACCTCGATGCGGCTGGCGCATGAGCTACGAATTCACGCAGCAGCCGGCTTGTCCTCAAGCACGACCTTTCCCGTTTCAAGCAGCGATTTCAGGTTGGAGAGAATAAGCGGCCAACCACCGGACACTGCCTCGAGGAACTTGGACGCCGGCGCATCGACCTCGTGCAAGATCGTGAGTTTCACGGCTCCGTTCACGGGCTCGATTTCGATCGTGCAACGCGAATAACCCTCCGCTTTCAGTTCCGGCTTGAACTCGTTGCGCCAATTGATCACGAGGCGTCTCGACGGACTTGATTCGACAATCTCGCCGGCATCAGCAACCCGGCCATCGGCAAAGACAAGCTTCCACGGCGAGCCGGCTTTCCAGTCGGTCTCGTGATGCACTCCGAACCAGTATTGTTTGGTGAAATCGGGATCGGTCAGCGCCGACCACAATTTTTGCGGCGTCGTGCGGATAAAGGTCACATAGACGAACTTCGGCTTGCTCATCACGCTTCTCCTTCCAATGCTTTTTTCATGTCGCTCAGCGTCTGCAGGCGTGAGCGTTCGAATTTTCCGATCCAGCGCTCACCGATCTCGTGGATCGGCACCGGATTGAGGTAGTGCAGCTTCTCCCGTCCTCGCCGCAGGGTGACGACGAGATTGGCCTCTTCCAGGATCGCCAGATGCTTGCTGACCGCCTGACGCGTCATGTCGAGGCGCGTGCAGAGTTCGTTAAGCGTCTGGCCACTGTCGGCGCGCAGGCGATCAAGAAGTTCTCGCCGGCTCGCGTCGGCCAGTGCTTTGAACACAGCATCCATAGCCACAATATGCAACCTTTTGGTTGCATGTCAAGCCTGGCGATCGGAACCCGCGCCGCTGAGCGGCGTTGTTGGCGGCATGCGTGCCAGATCCGCCAATACCGTCCGCAAGCTTCAGAATGGCTCGCGCTCGCGCGGCGGGCACTCGCGCGGCATCACCGCGGAAGAAGTCAAGGACGTCGAAGAACTGGCGACGCCCCGGACGCCGGTGATTTACGAAGTGGTGCGGCGCCTCGGCGAAGAGGAAATGGAACGCCCGTCGACCTCGCTGTGGTGGTCGGGCGTTGCGGCCGGGCTGTCGATCAGTTTCTCGCTGCTCGCCCAGGCGATCCTGCAAACGCACCTGCCGGAGGCGGACTGGCAACCGCTTGTTGTCAGTTTCGGCTACTGCGTCGGATTCATCATGGCGGTGCTGTCACGGCAGCAATTGTTCACCGAGATTACCATCACGGCCGTGCTCCCGGTCATGGCGAAATTCACCTGGGGCAATGTCGGACACATGGCGCGAATGTGGGCGATCGTGCTTGCGGCCAATCTCGTGGGCACACTGTTCGCCGCCCTCTTTTGCACTTTCACGCCGGTGCTGCCACAGCAGATCTACGATGGCATGTTGACGGTCAGCCGCGAGTTGCTTGCCTTGGGCTGGTGGGAGACGGTTTTTCGCAGCGTCGCCGCCGGTTTCCTGATGGCCGCCATGGTCTGGCTGATGCCTGGCGCCGAGCGCGCCCAATTCCAAGTCATCACATTGATGACCTGGCTGATCGCTATTGGCGGATTCACGCACATCGTCGCCGGAAGCATGGAGGCCTATCTGCTGGTGCTCGCCGGTGACTGGGTGTGGTGGCAAATGATTCCTCAGTTCATGCTGCCCGTGCTGATCGGCAACGTGGTCGGTGGTACTGCGCTCTTCGCGCTCCTCTCCTACGCCCAGGTCATGGAGGAGATTTGACGGCGCTTGTTAAAGCCAAGGCTTAAGTTGAAGAAACGCCCTTAAACGAGGGTTTCCCGCTTCAAGTGACACATAAAGCTAATTATTGATTAAGGCACGCGCCCATGTAGTTGCCGCGGTCGCCGGCACCTTGGCCGAAGACGCCAGCCTGATGAGAGCAGCGCATGGCACGATCCTGAAACGTTTCGACACCACCGCGCCCCGAACCGGACAGCGTCGGCAAGTTAGGCGTCGTCCGCCCGGTCTGAGGTACGTACAAATCGGGAGGAACTTGTGTGTTCGGCATCGGCACGTTCGTCGGCTTCGGGATGGTCACGTGCTTCACGGTCCCGCGCGGCGACTTGTATTTCGGCGCCAGCCAAGGCTCCGGCCGCGGCGGTTTGTAACCCCTCTCCGGAACCATGATGCTGTAATTGTCGCTCATGATGTCGCTTTGCGCGCGTGCCGGCACGGCGAACATGGTCGCTAGCCCGACCAGAACGAGGAGCGTCTGAGCGTATGTGCGGGTCATTACCACGAGATAAGAACACCTAAGGCGGTTTGCTACTCCTCGGGGGCTTGCTCGATCGGGTCATAGCGTTTGGCATCCAGACCAAGCAGATTCCATGACTGTTCCATGTGCGGCGGCAGCGGGGCCGACACGTCAATCACGCCACCACGTGGATGCGGTACTGCGATACGCCTTGCCAGGAGGTGAAGCTTGCTCTGAATGCCGCCCGGCAGTTCCCAGTTTTCCTTGGTGAAGTATTTGGGATCGCCGACGATCGGATGCTCGATGTGCGCCATATGCGCGCGCAACTGATGAGTTCGTCCGGTAACCGGTTTAAGCGAAAGCCATGCGAGCCGCTGCGCCGCCGTCTCGACGACGGCGTAGTATGTGACGGCATGGCTCGCTCCTTTTTCGCCATGCGCCGCGACGCGCATGATCGAATCTTCTTCGCGTTCCTCTTTGGCGAGAAACGTCGATATGCGGCCCTGTCTCGGCCTCGGTACGCCGGCAACGAGGGCCCAGTAGATCTTGCGTGCCGAACGCGACCGAAACGTTTTCGCCAGCTCAGACGCAGCGAACCTTGTCTTCGCGACCAGCAGACAGCCCGCCGTATCCTTGTCCAATCTGTGCACTAGTCGAGGACGCTGGCCGTCGGGACCACGCAGGGCGCCGAGCATGCCGTCAATGTGGCGCATTGTGCCGGAGCCGCCCTGGACCGCGAGCCCCATCGGCTTGTTGAGCACCAATACGTCGGCGTCCTCATAGAGCGTGACTGATTTGAGAAAGGCTCGGTCCTTCTGCGCCTGCGGGGCGTCGTCGCGCGGAGCCGGCGGTGCAGTTTTTAGCGGCGGGATGCGGACCACATATCCAGCTTCGAGGCGTGCCTTGGGCTGAGTGCGCTTGCCATTCACCCGCACCTCGCCTTTGCGGATAATGCGCTGGATGTGGCTGAACGAAAGACCCGGAAAACGCGCCTCAAAAAATCGGTCGACCCGCATGCCGGATTCGTCCGGGGTCACGGTGACGGTTTGGACCTTGCTGGCGGCCTCCAACGGTCTTTCTCCGTTATCCAGATGACGTAACAGCGGCCGGCCACGGCCGTCATCCTTTGAAATTCGCTGCGCTTGCACCTCGGATGGACGGGCCGAATGATGTCTAACCTGGATCCGTTGATGCCGCGGTCCAGCCATTTGACGGCCACCGCCGGGCTGGCGCGGGCCCGAACGTCCCCGGCTCATCCCTCGCCCCGTTCTTTCCTCAGCCTCGCCCAATATTCGAGGCGCTTTTTGATTTCGCGCTCGAAGCCGCGTTCGGGTGGGTCATAGAATTTTTGGCGCTCAAGCGACTCAGGGAAGTAGTTTTGTCCCGAGAAAGCCTCTTCCGCATCGTGATCGTAGGCGTAGCCACGGCCATAGCCTTCGTCCTGCATGAGCCTCGTCGGCGCATTGAGGATGTGTTTGGGCGGCAACAGCGAGCCGGCTTCCTTCGCCGCGCGCATGGCTGCGCCAAAGGCAGTATACGCAGCGTTCGATTTCGGGGCCGTTGCGCAATAGATCACCGCTTGCGCTATGGCGAGCTCGCCCTCCGGCGAGCCCAGGAAGTCGTAAGCATCCTTCGCCGCGTTCGCGATCACGAGCGCCTGCGGATCGGCCAGTCCAATGTCTTCGATGGCCATGCGCACAACGCGGCGCGCGATGTACAGCGGCGGCTCGCCTGCATCGAGCATTCGACAAAGATAGTAGAGCGCGGCGTCTGGGTCGGAGCCCCGCACCGATTTATGCAACGCGCTGATCAGATTGTAGTGACCGTCCTGCGATTTGTCGTAGATTGGCGCGCGCCGCTGCACAATATCCTGCAGTTTGGCCGCATCGAAGATCTCGTCTTTGCGTGCCGCACGCCAGACCTCTTCGGCAAGAGTCAGCGCGGCACGGCCGTCGCCGTCTGCCATGCGCTTGAGCGCATCGCGCGCCTCAGCATCGAGCGGCAACCGCCTGCCCTCGATCTTTTCCGCCCTTTCAAGCAATTTCTCGATGGCAGTCGCGTCGAGTGATCGGAAAACTAGCACTCGCGCACGGGACAAAAGCGGCGCGTTGAGCTCGAAGGACGGATTCTCCGTCGTCGCGCCCACCAGAATGATGGTGCCGTCCTCCATCACCGGAAGAAATGAGTCCTGTTGAGCGCGGTTGAACCGGTGAATTTCGTCGACAAAAAGCAGCGTGCCTCGTCCCAGCTCGCGGCGGCTGCGTGCGTCCTCGAAGACCTTTTTGAGATCGGCGACGCCGGTAAAAATCGCGGAGATCTGCTCGAAGTGCAGATCGGTTGCCTGCGCCAGCAGTCGCGCCACCGTGGTCTTGCCCGTACCGGGCGGACCCCAAAACACAAGCGAGCCGAGCGAGCGCGTCGCCAGCATGCGGGTGAGCGCGCCATCCGGCCCCAGCAAGTGGTCCTGCCCGACAACCTCGTCGAGTTTTTGTGGCCTAAGCTTGTCCGCAAGCGGACGCGGCGCATCCTTGTCGAGACCTGCCGCCGCGAACAGGCTGGGGCCGCCCGTTTTGACGCGCGGAGCCATCATGGGTGACTCTCGACGTCATGGCCGGGCTTGTCCCAGCCATCCACGACTTGCTTGTTGGATATTGGAAAAGACGTCGATGCCCGCGACAAGCGCGGGCATCGCGAAAGAAATATAAGATACTTATTCATCCGCTGAACACCGCGGAAATTTTCTGCCCGCCGCGCAGGATGATGATGCGCCAGCTGCGGCTGGGCGTACTGGTCAGGCGTTCGAGGTCGCGCGTCTTGCTGATGGGCTCGCCATTGACTTCCTGAATAACGTCACCGCGCTGGAAGCCGAGATTGCTTGCATACGAGCCGGCGTCGACATCCACGACGGCTACGCCCTTGTCTACGTTCTGCAGCTGCAATTCGTCGGCCAGCGCGGGCGAGAGGTTGGCGATCTTCACGCCAGAGAATGGCGAGCGTGACCGGATGACGATTTCCTCGCGAGGCGTAGACGGAGCGCTCTGCAGGCTTACCGTCGCCGTCAGTTCGCGTCCCGCCCGCAACAGACCGAGCCGGGCACTCCCTCCAAGCGGTTTCGTGGCAAAGCGGTAGTCAAAAGCGTTGGGATCGTCCACGTCCTGGCCTTCGACCGAGACGATGAGATCGCCCGCCTTGATGCCGGCACGCGCGGCGGGGCTGTTAGCATCGACGTTGGCGACCAATGCGCCAGCCGGACGCTTGAGCCCCATGCTGTCTGCGATGTCAGGCGTGACCGCCTGAAGTTTCGCACCAAGCCAAGGCCGCACGACGGCGCTGCCGCCAGTCTTGGCGGATGTAACGACGACGCGCACCATGTTGGCCGGAATTGCGAAACCCACCCCCTGCGATCCACCCGATCGCGAGAAGATTGCCGTGTTGATTCCGATCAGTTTTCCGGTCAGGTCCACAAGCGCGCCGCCCGAATTTCCCGGATTGATGGCAGCGTCGGTCTGGATGAAGAAGCGATAGTCCGAAATGCCGACTTGCGTGCGAGCCAGCGCCGATAAGATCCCGTGCGTTACCGTCTGTCCGACGCCAAAAGGATTGCCGATCGCCAGCACCACGTCGCCGACCTGCAATGCATCCGAATCGGCGAATTCCAGAACCGGAAACTGCTCGCGCCCGTCCTTGATGCGCAACACCGCGAGATCCGTGCGTGGATCCTTCAGCACGAGGGTGGCCTCAAACTCTCGTTTATCGGCCAGTGACACCTTCACCTCGTCCGCGCCTTCGATGACGTGATTGTTCGTCACAACCAAGCCAGTGGGGTCGATGATTACCCCCGAGCCCAGCGAGCGCTGGAGCTGATTGCCCCCTCCTCCAGGAACGCCGAAGAAGCGCCGGAAGATCGGGTCGTCCAATAGCGGATTGCGATTCTGTACAAGCTTGGCGGCATAGACATTGACAACCGCCGGCGCCACGCGCTGCACCACCGGGGCGTAGGACAGGCGTAGTTCCGATTGCGTGGGAATCCGTCGTTCCTGGGCAGCGGTGCTACCCGTAAACGCTACGGCGACGGTCAGTACGACGGCAAGGTGCTTAAGAAGCATGACGTGAATCCCGGCTCTCATTTTGTCATGACCAGGCTTGTTCCGGCCATCCACGGCTTAAAAAAGCAAGGCGTGAGTGCCGGGCAAGGCCAGGCATGACGAACGTGGGAATGCAGAGATATAGGCCTCTATCGGGCCTAATTGAAGGGCGGCAGCCCTTCCCGTCCCCGCTTAGTCGACCGGCGGCACAGTTCGCAGGTAGGCCACGACAGCATCGACATCATCCGCCGTCATCGTCGCGTAGTATTGATAGCCCATCGGCGGTTTGAGCGTGCTGCCGTCCTTGCTGATACCCGCCGTGATGGCGCGCTTGATGTCCTCGTCGCTCCAGCTCCCGATCCCCTTGGTCTTGCTCGATGTGATGTTGCGCGCGACGGAGACGCCCCAAGGGCCGCGGAATTCAAAACCGCCAGCGCCAAGGCGGTCCCATTGACGGGCGCCCTTCTCCATGGGGGTGTGACATTCCATGCAATGCGCGATTGTGACGAGATAAAAGCCTTTCTTGACCTTGTCCTTCATCATGTCTTCGGTGAAGGCCTTATCGCCGCCCGGACTTACAATTTCGACCTGAGGCATCTTATAGATCGGATCTTCAACCTTGTTGCTGACGGGCTTAAGCGTGCGCAAATACGCAACGACGGCATTGAGATCACGCTCCGTCATGATGTGATAGAAACCCGTGGGCATGATCATTGCGACATGCACGCCGTTCGGCCGTATGCCGGTGCGCATGACGGTTTTGATTTCCGCATCGGTCCAGGCTCCGATGCCCGTTTCCTTGTCCTGGGTGATGTTAGGCGCTGTCACCTTGAACGGCGGCTCGTCCCAGGAAAGGCCTCCCGAATAGTCCTTGCCGGCGACGGCCTCCGGTGGACCCTTCGGCGAATGGCAATTGCCGCATGTCAGGACGCCGTTGACCAGATAATCGCCACGCTGGACCAGATCGGATCGCGTCGACTGCGCATTGGCCACTCCCACCGTGGCGGCTCCAACTGCCACCGCCAACAATACCGTCCGAATTGTCATGAACGTTCCCCACGATTGCTTATTGGGTGTGATCATAACTGCGATGTGGACTGCGGCAAACAAAAAGGGCGGCAGAACTGCCGCCCCTTGAAAACGAATTTGGAAACTTTCAAGCTGCCGCGGTCGCCTCTTGCTCGGCCTTCTTTTCCTCGACGGGGCCTGAGTCCTTGCCTTTCGCCTCGACATCGCGATCGATGAATTCGATGACGGCTTTCGCCGCGTTGTCACCATAGCGGAACCCGGCCTTCATGATGCGGGTATAGCCGCCGTCGCGGTCCTTGTAGCGCGGACCGATCACATCAAAGAGCTTCTTGACCTGCGTCACGTCGCGGATTTCCGCAACCGCCTGGCGGCGGGCATGTAGCCCACCCTTTTTTGCGAGCGTAACGAGCTTCTCGACGATCGGACGCAGCTCCTTCGCTTTCGGCAGTGTGGTGACAATCTGCTCGTGCTTGATCAGCGACGCAGCCATGTTGGCGAACATAGCCTTGCGATGCTCCGCTGTGCGGTTGAGCTTGCGGTGAACCTTGCCGTGACGCATTTCAGTAATCAGTAATCAGTGCTCAGTGATCAGAAGGTATGATTACTGATTGCTGATTACCGTCCCCTGGTTAGTAATGATCCTCGAAGCGCTTGGCGAGCTCTTCGATATTTTCCGGCGGCCAGCCCGGCACTTCCATGCCGAGATGCAGGCCCATCTGCGCAAGAACTTCCTTGATCTCGTTGAGCGATTTTCGTCCGAAATTCGGCGTGCGCAGCATTTCCGCTTCGCTCTTCTGCACGAGATCTCCGATGTAGACGATGTTGTCGTTCTTCAAGCAATTCGCCGAGCGCACGGACAATTCGAGCTCGTCCACCTTCTTGAGGAAGGCCGGATTGAATGCAAGGTCCGGAATGGCCTCGGCGGCGGCTTCCTTTCGAGGCTCCTCGAAGTTGACGAACACGTTGAGCTGATCCTGGAGAATTCGCGCTGCATAGGCGAGCGAGTCTTCCGGCGAAACCGCGCCATTGGTTTCAATGGTCATGGTCAGCTTGTCGTAGTCGAGAATTTGCCCTTCGCGGGTGTTCTCGACCTTGTAGGAGACCTTGCGGACGGGTGAATACAGGCTGTCGACCGGGATAAGTCCGATCGGCGCGTCCTCGGGACGGTTGCGTTCGGCCGGCACGTAGCCCTTGCCGGTATTGACGGTGAACTCCATGCGAATCTCGGCGCCCTCGTCGAGCGTGCAGAGCACGAGGTCCGGGTTGAGCACGACGACGTCGCCAACGGTTTGAATATCGCCGGCGGTGACCGTGCCGGGGCCCTGCTTCTTCACCACCATCCGCTTGGGACCTTCGCCCTGCATCTTGATGGCGATGTCCTTGATGTTGAGCACCATGTCGGTGACGTCCTCGCGCACGCCGGCAATCGACGAAAACTCATGCAGCACGCCATCGATGTGCACCGACTGCACGGCCGCTCCCTGCAGCGAGGACAACAGAATCCGCCGCAGCGCATTGCCGAGTGTCACGCCAAAGCCGCGCTCAAGTGGTTCGGCGACCACCGTTGCAACCCTCGAGGCATCGCTGCCCACGGCAACCTGGAGCTTGTTCGGCCTGATCAATTCCTGCCAATTCTTCTGGATCACGTCTTCACCTTTTCAGCGGCGCGGCCTTCTCGCGCCTGGGGCACCCCACCCGCCGCATGGGGAAAATCTCGGCGGCAACACGCGCGCGGGCCGCATGGTCCGCGCGAAAGAAAACAATCACACGCGACGGCGCTTTCGCGGCCGACAGCCGTTATGCGGAATCGTTGTCACGTCGCGGATCGAAGTGATCGTGAAGCCGGCTGCCTGAAGCGAACGCAGGGCCGACTCCCGGCCCGAACCCGGGCCCGATACCTCGACTTCCAGAGTGCGCATGCCGTGCTCCTGCGCCTTCTTGGCGGCGTCTTCCGCAGCAACCTGCGCAGCGTACGGCGTCGACTTGCGCGAGCCCTTGAAACCCATGGTCCCGGCCGACGACCAGGCAATCGTGTTGCCTTGGGCGTCAGTGATAGTGATCATCGTATTGTTGAACGATGCGGCGACGTGCGCGACGCCGGACGCGATGTTCTTTCGTTCGCGTCGACGGACGCGGGTGGCTTCCTTACCCATTCTCAATCCTTTCGCGCCCGTGCGCCGCGATCAGCGCTGGGCTCATCCTGTTATCAAGTCGGACCCGGGGCCCTCTTTTTGCCGGCGATGGTCTTCGCCGGTCCCTTGCGGGTCCGCGCGTTGGTGTGGGTGCGCTGGCCGCGAACTGGCAGGCCCTTGCGGTGACGGAGTCCGCGATAGCAGCCGAGATCCATCAGCCGCTTGATGTTGAGCTGAACTTCGCGCCGCAGATCGCCCTCGACCATGTAATCGCGGTCGATGATCTCGCGAATCTGGAGCACCTCGGCATCCGTGAGCTGCGACACCCGCCGCTCGGCCGGCAAATTAACCTTGCCCATGATATCCTGGGCAATCTTGGGCCCGATGCCATGGATGTACTGCAGCGCGATCACCACGCGCTTGTTGGTCGGCAAATTGACGCCCGCGATACGAGCCACCTAGCTTCTCCTATATCGACCGAAGGCGCGGAACGCGCCGGATTCTCTTGTCCCTCGAATGGGATAGCGCAAAGCGTAACACGACGCCCGTGCCCACTGTGTGGGGGCCCGGCATCGCGTCAAGCTTCTGAATGTGCAGCTTATTAAGGGATTCATCGCGTCCTCGTCAACCTCCGCCGGGTACGGTTTTTCGGCCGTCCCGAGGCATTTTTGCGCCTTTTCGCGACGGAACGCTTCGGGCGGGCACTTGAAGCCGCCCGCTTCGCCGTCTTGCGCGGCTTGGGCTTTCTCCGCGCGTTTGACCTGGCCAGGCGAGCAACTTTCGGCCTCCGACGCCTGACGGAAGCGCCCGACTCCAAATGGCGATCGAGGGCTGCCGCGACCTCGTCGATCGAGGCCATGCCGTCCACGCTCTTGAGCATGCCCTTGCCGGCGTAGTAGCCGACGAGCGGCGCCGTTTGCGCCTGGTAGGCGGACAACCGTCCCTTCAATACTTCTGCCTTGTCATCCGCGCGGACGGTCTCGCCGCGTGCCATCATCTCAGCCACGCGCTGCTCGATCCGGTTGAGAAGAATGCCCTCGTCCACCTTCAGTTCGATCACCCCGTCGAGCTTGATGCCTTTCTTGGCCAGCAGGCGATCGAGCGCTTCCGCCTGCGCCACCGTTCTCGGAAAACCGTCGAGCACAAAGCCGCGTTTTGCGTCCGGCTGGCCGATGCGATCGGCGATGATCGCCACCACGATCTCGTCAGGCACCAGTTCGCCTCGCTCCATAATGCTTTTGGCTTGCAGGCCCACCTGCGTGCCCGCCGCGACCGCGGCACGCAGCATGTCGCCGGTCGAGAGCTGGACTATTCCGTGTTTGGTTATCAGGCGCTGCGCTTGCGTGCCCTTACCCGCCCCCGGCGGGCCGAGCAGGATCAATCTCATCGCGTGCGACCTCGCAGCTTGGAGCGCTTGATCAGTCCTTCATATTGGTGAGCCAGCAGGTAACCCTGAATCTGCGCCACCGTATCCATGGTGACGCTGACCACAATGAGCAACGACGTGCCGCCGAAATAGAACGGAACGGCCGCGTACGAGATCAGGATTTCCGGAACAAGGCACACGATCGCCAGATAAAGAGCGCCAACCGCGGTGATACGCGTCAGCACGTAGTCGATGTACTCGGCAGTTCGTTCACCGGGCCGGATGCCGGGAATGAAGCCCCCATGCTTCTTCAGATTGTCTGCAGTCTCGGTCGGATTGAACACTACGGCCGTATAAAAGAAGGCGAAGAACACGATCAGCGCGATGTAAAGAATAAGAAACAGTGGCCTGCCATGACCGAGCAACGTCGTGATTGTCGTGAGCCAGTTGGGTCCCTGACCAGCATTGAAATTGGCGACCGTAGTCGGCAGCAAAAGCAGCGAAGAAGCGAAAATCGGAGGGATCACGCCCGACGTATTGAGCTTGAGCGGCAGATGCGAGGATTGCCCCTCAAACATGCGATTGCCGACCTGGCGCTTCGGATACTGGATCAGCAGCCGGCGTTGCGCCCGCTCCATGAAGACGATGAAAGCGATGACCGCGACCGCCATCACGATCACGGCGAGGATGAGCCCCGTTGACAGCGCTCCCTGACGGCCGAGTTCAAGAGTTCCGGCGATCGCAGATGGCAACTCAGCCACGATGCCTGACAGGATGATCAGCGAAATGCCATTGCCGATTCCGCGGGCAGTGATCTGCTCGCCGAGCCACATCAGGAACATCGTGCCGCCGGTGAGCGTGATCGTCGTCGAAATCAGGAAAAAGATTCCCGGGCTGGACACCACGCTCCCGGTCCCCTGAAGACCGACACCGATGCCGTAAGCCTGGAATGCAGCCAGCACCACGGTGAGATACCGCGTGTACTGGTTCATGATCTTGCGGCCCGACTCGCCCTCTTTCTTGAGCTGTTCGAGCGTGGGCGACACCGTCGTCATCAGCTGGATGATGATCG
>JBKPLN010000181.1:0-2915 GCA_046731635.1 Pseudomonadota bacterium
TACCAATCCTCAATCAGTCCATTGAACATGTCAAAATAGTGCGGGAAGTACACAATGCCCGCCGGATCACAGTGAGAAAATCGAATTGGTACCGTCCGCGTAAACGCGCCTTTTGGTGGAATGAACCGAGTTTCTTTCATATGATGTATCCTGCGACCCGCACTCTTGCTCTCACTCCGGCGTTCGACATGCCCCGCAACGCGTGATGCCGGCTCCAACAAAGTTAACACGACGGTTATTTTGTTTGAACGGTTTTGCTGGTACTCAAAGTGAATGCAGCAGTCGGATCATGAAGCATCGAATCATGGTGAGAAATTCAGCACGATTGCTTGTCGCCGCACTCTTATGTCTCAGCGCATGCACACAACTCGCTGAACCTCTGATATCCACCGGCTTGGAAGAGGATGAACAGATCAAGCCGCCAGAAGGAGAGACGTGCGCCAAGCTGAAGGAATTGAAGATCGGGATGACAGCATCGCAAGTGATATCAGCTTGCCAACGTAGGCCGCTCCGAACGTCAGACATCATTACAAGGGATGGAAAAAAAATAGCAGTTTGGTCCTATGGAAGCAGCTATCTACATTTGGCTGACGACAAGCTGATCCAAATTTACGGCCCTTGAATATTGATTCTGTTAGTAAAGTCGCGCGCCGTGCCAGCTAGCCGGGAAATCCATTGAAAAATAAGGCCACGCCGATTGTCAGAAAGCACATGATCGTGATTGCGACCGTTGATCCGACGGCAGTGTTTTCGACAAGCGGGTGCTCTTTGCCATTGCGTGGAAGCAAATGCCAGAAACCGCCGACGCTCAGACCAATCAAGACAACGCCGCTTATGATCGATAGCATGTTGCTCGTCCTTTTTGGAACGAGCTTTCTTTTATGCCGTGCCAATAACTCGTCGGCACAAAATTTTGGTTGTTAGCCGTAAAATTCCGCTAAATGGCGCCGACGCGGTCGCGCCGCACTACGGCGCGTTACCTCCTTCTACGGAAAAGTCGCGGCTTGCGCCTCCCCCACGACTGCGACTGCCGAGCGGCCTCAATAAAACGTGCCGGCTTGGAGACGAAATCGACATCGATCAGTACCGTGAGTATTGGCGGATCAGCAGCGCACGTAATATCGTCGATGCTTCCGCCAGTAATAGCACCAGCCGGGTCGCGTCGCGTCGGCAATAATCGCACCCGCTGCGGCGCCGATCAGCCCTCCGGCAACTGCGGCGCCAGCCGTCCTGCCGGCGAGGCCACCGATAAGCGCGCCGCTGCCACCGCCGATCAATGCACCGCCGAGAACCCGGTCTTGTCGGGCACTACCCGCACATCCGGCGAGCGCCAAAGCCATCGCAATCACGACCAGGGTGCGGCGCATCTGGTTCACAGAAATTGCCTCACGCAAGATCGGGCCCGGAGGCAGATGAATACCGTTGCTGCCTAGTTGCGCACGAACCTTGGTCGCCGTGACAATCTGGTCACAAGGTCCAGGCAGCTTGCAACGTTCTGGAGTGATAGGATTTTGGTGACTGGCCGGTGCGGGTCCGCCACCAATAGAAAGGGCGACCGTTGCGACCAGAAATCAAGCGCCGCTTTTAACTGAATTGGACGACGACAGTCTCGGCGTAGGCGCACTGAACGCACTCGAATGTGCGCTCATCCTCGAGCATCCTTTCGGCTGGCTCGATTTGCGATAGAACCATCGGCAGGCCGCACTTCGGGCATCGTCGTTGCCCGACGGGGGGCTTCGTTGGATCGAAATTCTGTGGTTGCGACATTGGTGCCAAGCCTCTCGACCGCGTCCCCTTAATGAATGGAAGCGTATCGGACTGTCTCCAACTGTCTAATCACTATCTCGTATATTTCTCGGTCGCTTTCCAATAGAAGTTATACATCGGAAGCATGTTTCCTTGGCGCGATTTGGTCGTGCGCGGTTTTTCAGCGAAATCGTCAATTAAAAAAGTGCTTTCTTTGTTGCTTCAATTGCATCGATCAAACTTAAGGCGACTCCGGTATTTCTCTGGTAATTCCGCGCGGACACATCGAGCACAAAGATGGTAGTTGTGAGTTTCAAATCGCCGGAAATCTCATCGGTGGTTTCATAGACCCACCGATCACCGGGGAGTACGCCAGCGATGTCCGCTACTTGTGCTGATGCTGTACAGATCGTGCCAAAAGTCACCAAGAAAGCGAATAGCCACCTTATCCTCATCAGGCAGTCTCCCGAGCCATATCGTCTGGATTTGCCAAGCTCTAAAGATGGTCCGACAGGACGATAGCAAGATCCGGTGCCCCTCGCATTATCATGCGACGTAACGTCGACAGAGAGTTCCATATTCGCTCATTAACGGGCGAGGTACCTCAGCGATATTCTGCTAAAGCAGGCCCGTCTGCGAATCGCAGTGGCTTGTGTCGCAACGCTAGAGAGTGGATTTATTCTCCCGCGAGCAAACACGTGATTGAGGGCCTTTTAGGGAGAAGCTGCAATGCGCGGCAAAATAATCCTGAATTCGGTGAACTCGCCTGGCTGTGTGTCGACCTCGATCGAGCCTGCGTGCTGCTTGACGATGATGTCGTGACTGATCGAAAGGCCGAGACCAGTCCCCTCGCCCGCGGGCTTGGTCGTGAAAAATGGATCGAACATCTTTTCTTTCACATTCGGCGGAATGCCGGTGCCGTTGTCGCGAATACCGATTTCAACGCGATCGCCACGACTCCGCGTCGAGGCAACAAGAGTCGGCTTATATCGATCGCTACCAGCCTCTCCTTTACGTTTGTTTGCAGCATAAAAGGCGTTCGAGATTAGATTCAGCAAAGCTCGCGTGATCTCCTGCGGGAACACGTCTGCCTCGCCGGCCGCCGGATCAAATGAGCGTTCGATAGTGATGCTGAACCCTTGCTTCTCCGCCCGCGCACCGTGCCAGGC
>JBKPLN010000182.1:0-7711 GCA_046731635.1 Pseudomonadota bacterium
CCTCCGGGGACGCCGGTCCTGCTTCATAGTTCCGTCACCTACAAATTTTTTATTTGTCGGGAGGAACACATAGTCGGTTCCGAGATTGCTCTAATGCGTCAAAAGACAAAGTTTGAGTAACGGTCGCAAATGGCCTCAGTAGCGCAGGCTCTGCCTCGCGCTTGCCCGGAGTATTGGCCATGATGGACACTGTGCTCTTTACGGACCAAGGCATTGTGGTCTTCGCCATAATGACCAGCGCAATCGCACTGATGTTGGCGGTTTTGGGATTGGCAACGACACATCAGACGCGCGCTGAGATGGAGCATCAATTCGACGGCGGTAACGCGGCCGGCACGTCTATTTCTGACGATCGTGGTGAATGGAATCTGCTGAAAGAGCAATTTCACACGCTCGTGCGTGAGCGATCCGACAACATTGAAGACATTTTTGATATGCAGTTTCGTGGTCGGTTCAGCGAATTAATATATCAAGCAGCCCAGCGTAGTCACCGGATTGACCGTCACGCGAAACAGATTTGAAGCGTATCGAAAGTTCCACACGATTGAGCCAACAAACAACCCCCACGCTTTCGGGGATACAACGGACATGGCTTGGACGTGTGGCAATGTCCGCTAATGATCCAAAGCGGACATTGGCGTCGTCGCCGCGTCAGGGCTATAGGAAGATCATGATTATTCGTTTGTCTACTGTGCTGTCGGTCGCATCATTGATTGGTGCGTTCTCTGGCGCGCCGGGCGCCGCAGGCGAGTGGGCCACTAAGGAGGAGGCAATCGCCTTGGTGAAACGGGCCGTGGTCGTCATTACGGAGCGTGGACCAGAAAAGGCCTACGCGGAAATTACAAAACGGTTTCACGATCGAGATCTTTACATCACCGTCATCAATCTCGATGGCAAAGTCCTCGCTCACGGCCAAAGGGGGAATCTCGTCGGCAGGAACCTGATCGACGCTAAGGATCCCGATGGCAAATTGTTTATCAAAGAGCGCGTCGAGTTAGCGCGCGAGCAATCGGCTTTTTGGTACAGTTACAAGTGGCAGAATCCGGCTACCAAAGAAATTGAACCGCAAGAGGCCTATTGTGAGCGGCTGAACGATATCGTGGTCTGTGGCGGCGTCTATAGTTTCTGATTGAACGGCGCGGCTCGGGCACAGCGGCCACAAGCTAAGATGCCCGCTATTGGCCCATAGCGGACATCCAAAGCTGCACCGCGCGTGTTTGCTTTCGGGGGTAAAGCGGACATGACCTTTTGCGGCGCACATGTCGCTTTGACCCAAAGCAGACATACAGTAGCCAGCCGTCGTAACCAGCAAATGCCGCGGCTCACTGTTCCTCGCAATAGACGTTCTGCAGACATCCCGTTTCCTCGGGTGTGTATCTTCGGAGACCAGCCATATTGAGCTCTCTGCGCAACAGGGCGACGTCAAGATGATAATCCTTGAGAGCGTTGGAGAGGCAAGTGCTGACGAATTTCCGGCTCGCGGGCCACCTGATCTTCTTGCCCTTGGCTTCGGCCTTGCAGGCAACGATCGCCTGTTTTACGGCAATCTCCTGAAGTTGGGCCTCCGTGAGTTTGACAGTCTTGGCGACGCAATTACTCACGAATTTGCGGCTCGCGGGCCAACTGATCTTCTTCTCCTTGGCCTCCGCCTTGCACGTAGCGGTCGCCTCCTTGAGGGCAGCGGCCTCAGGGCTAGGCGTCTTTGCAGCCTCAGCAGGGGTAGGCGTGAGTGCAGTACCGTAAACGACTACAGTGGCCACAATGCCGGCAAATAAAGCCGTGGCGAAATGATGCATGATTACCCTCCTACAGATGCACGTTTTTAAGTTTGCGTCTTCGCTGTTAGGTGACAGTCGAGATTATTCGAAGAATGCGCCGGCCGGGACAAGAGGGTCGATGGCTTATCGCTGGACAAGGCTGGTCCGCTTTTGGCCCAAAGCAACATGGGTGAGTGCACTGCAAATGCCCCGCATTCCGGGGTAAAACGGATCCGATGACCACCGCACATGGCCCGCATCTGTCGGCGACATTAGCCATCATTATGAGGCACCGGCTTGTTCAGTATCGCGAGCGCGCGAAGGGGGCGACCAACACTGACCGGACCCTCGACTCATAAGAAGGCAGCCAATGCTTAAGTGGATCGCCGCACGAATAGGGGAATTCCGACAATCGAGTCTACGCGACGACTTATTGGGCGCGTTTGCCTCCGTCTCCCTCGCGATCCGTCGTTTTCTTGACCGCTATGCGGGATCGTGAAGCATCGGCGGGAGAGACATCCGAAACCCCAAGCATCACCGCTTGCGAAAGACCAATGCAATAAATATTCCGACGCCAAATTTCTTCGAATCTAGTCATGCCGTATTGGTGATTAGGCTGCAAATTGTTGAGAATCCGGCAGCGGCGGACGGCTCGTGTTGCCGCTGTCCGTGAACAGGGTGGTTACGTGCACCACATCCTCATCACGTGAGGTTGTTATAGTGCCTCGTGTGTGCGCAGCAAGCCGTAGCATTTTTTTGTTGCGCGATAATATCTCGAAGACAAACCCGCGCACGTTGCGGCTCATCGCGTACTCCTGAAGGCGCGTTTGCAGCGCGGTGCCAAGGCCCGTCCCCTGAAACTCCGGCGCAACCATGAAAGCTACCTCGGCGAGATTGGTCGCTGGGTTTAGAAAATAGCACGCGCTCCCAATGATCTTCTCGTTCTCACGTGGCCCGATGACGGCTAGGAACGCCACCTCAGTCTCGTGGTTTACGTTGCAAAGCGTTTGCAACTCCCGGTAGGAAAGCGAGCGCACGCGCCGGAAGAACCGTGTGTAGATGTCATCCTCCGAAAGGCGATGGAATAATCCCTGCAGCGCACCTGCGTCGGACGCACGAGCCGGACGTACTCTAACCTTGCAGCGGTTCTTCAGTGTGACGATCCGCTCCTCGTCAACGGAATAAGCGACTTGGGAGGCGAGATATTGGTCGGCGCGAACATAACCCAATTTTTTGGCTGCTCTCAGCAGCTCTTCACGCCAACGGGGATGCGCGACCTCGATCAATGCTAGCGCACGCTCGCGAATCGATTTGCCGAACAGGTACGCGATACCGTACTCCGTGATCACATAGTGCACGTCCGACCTCGCGATCCCTACCCCATCGCCGGCCTCTAACAATGGTTTGATTCTCGAAGCACCGTCGTCGGTGGTGGACGAAAGGCAGACAATGGGCTTGCCATCGGGCGACCGCGCCGCGCCGCGCGTGAATCCAACCTGTGTTGACACCCCGCCGTAGAATTCGCCTTCAAATTGGTCGACACAGACCTGGCCCGTCAGGTCGATTGCAAAGGCCTGGGTGATCGAGACCATGCGCGATTGGTCGGCGACCTCCCGCGGATGACACACCTGATCGATCGGGAGGAATTCGAAACGTGGATTGTCGCCTATGAAATCATAAAGCCGCCGGGTCCCAAGGCAGTAGCTGGCGACGATACGGTCGCGATGACGCGACTTGCGGCGACCGGTCACCACGCCTGCCTCAACCAAGTCGACAACTCCGTCGGTGATGACATCGCTATGGATGCCAAGATCGCGCCGATCCTTCAGGTAACGTAGCGCCTCATTTGGGACGCGCCCCAGTCCGATCTGCAGCGTCGAGCCATCGTCAATGATTGAGGCGATATAGCGGGCGACACGCTCCGCAATCTCGCCGATCTTCGGATGAACATACTCTGCGACCGGTGCATCGACCTCCACCAACGCATCAAAGCGGTCGATATGCACGAAGCTCTCGCCGTGGGTGCGCGGCATTGCTGGATTGACCTCTACGATCGCCGTGCGCGCGACGCTCAGGATTGCTGGCGCGAGGTCCACGGAAACGCCGAGGCTGACAAAGCCCCGAGCGTCTGGCGGAGAAACCTGAGCAACGCGACGTCGATCGGCAGTCGTCCGCTCATCAGCAGACGGGGTACCTCCTCTAGCGAGATGGGCACGTAGTCGAGCTGGCCGCTGCTAGCCAAACCGCGCATTTCACTACCGACGAAAAAGGCCCGATGGCCATAGCGAGTGCGGGAGGCACCTTCAACTTGCGGCAGCGCTGACGTCGTGAGAAAGCTGATAAACTCGAGGTCCGCTGGCCCCGGCTCCATCGTCTCCAGCGCGGCAAGCAGACTGTGGGGAGCCGCGCATCCCGTACCGATATAGATACGACTGCCAGCCCGGATCCCGGACACCGCCCGCTCCGCCGAAACGAGTTTCGCGCCGATATCAAAAGGTCTTGCGATCATCATAGCAGATCCCACTATTGGGCAGCCGGCGTGATTGAAGTGTTGCTAGGGGGGACATTTCAATATTTTTAAGTTATCAGCGGCGCGGACGGCGGCGCGCGCGCGCCAAAGATCATGCGCCAGCATGCCGAGTGCCATCGCGATGACAAAAATGATCACCGGCAACGATAGCGTCGCAAGGTTCGCGACCGCGGGTCCAGGACACAGTCCAACAAGACCCCAGCCGACGCCAAACAGGAGCGCTCCGAATAGGAGGGACTGATCGATATCTTTCTTCGTTGGCCATAGGCTTTCCTTCTCGAACAACGGTGATCGCCGCCGCACCAGCGCATAACCGATACTGGCAACCGCGAGGCCCGCTGCCATCACCACCGCGAGGCTTGGGTCCCAGGCGCCGCTCCGAATGCCGAAGACGTCAAGAAAGCCCAAAACCTTAGCCGGCTGGATCATGCTGGAGACGGTCAATCCGCAACCGAACACCAAACCGCAAACGAAGCTTGCGAAAATCGGCATGGCTCAGCCTCCGAAGACGTGACGCGACAGGGCGACCACGACGATTGCCGCCACCGTAAATACGCTGGTGGCCGCGATAGAACGTGGTGACAATCGCGCAATGCCGCAGATGCCGTGGCCAGATGTGCAGCCCGTCCCAAGCCTGGCGCCGAACCCGACCAGGAAGCCGCCGACGATGATTGTGATGTAGCTGCCTGGCACCTGCGGCATCGGCACGGGGTAGCCGCCAACTGCAGCTATACTAGGCGCAGCGATAAGGCCAACGATGAAGGCCATTCGCCAGCCGCGGTCGCTCGTTTGCGGCTTGATAAGGCCGCCAAAAATTCCGCTGATCCCGGCGATGCGGCCGGTGAACAGCATGAGCAGGACGGCCGAAAGCCCGATCAGCAAGCCCCCGATTGCCGCGGAAACTGGAGTGAAATTGGTCATGAAAAACACCCCGGCTGGCACCGTGCTACGGGCCCGTTCGCCTTTTTCCAAGCATCGATGCCGCCCTTGATGTGGCAGGCGGTTTTGAGGCCCGCGTCTTGCGCGGCCTGCACCGCCATAGCCGAGCGCTCGCCGAAGGCGCAATAGAACAAGATCCGTTTGCTGGTCGCCGTGGCCAATTCGTGCAGCATGCCGCCGGCGCTGATGTTCTCCTGCAAATCCGGATAAGGTGCGTGCAGCGAGCCCGGAATGATGCCGTGTTTGTCGCGTTCGCCCTTCTCGCGTAAATCGACGATCGCGACATCGGGACGGCCGTCTAACGTCACCGCCTCGGCCGCAGAGACTGCCCAGCCTTTGCGCTCGATCTCGTCCTGGTGCAGACCGACGTGCATGTTGGCCGGCACCGCCACATCCATCATCTTTGGATTGGGTAATTTCAGATTGTTCATCAGATTAACGTATTCGTCGACCGATTTGACCTTGAGACGTGGGTTGAACAGCTTCTCTTCGCCAATGGTCGATACGGTATCGCCCTTATAGTCATGTGCCGGATAGACCAGCGTTTCGTTTGGCAGCTTGAGCAGTTTGTTGAAAATGGAATCGTATTGTGCGCGCGGATCGCCATTCTGGAAATCGG
The DNA here is from genome assembly GCA_046731635.1 of Pseudomonadota bacterium. Taxonomy (GTDB): domain Bacteria; phylum Pseudomonadota; class Alphaproteobacteria; order Rhizobiales; family Xanthobacteraceae; genus Pseudolabrys. The sequence continues at coordinate 5,846 of JBKPLN010000182.1, forward strand.
TGCGGCCGGTGCCGCGAATGAGCAGCGTGTCGCCAGTGAACACTCGTCCGTCTAACAGAAAAGAATAGGAATCGTCAGTATGGCCGGGCGTATAGAGCACATCGAGGCTCAGACCTTCAATATTGACGCGGTCGCCTTCCGTCACGCGCATGGACACAACATCCGTATGGGTCTGCTCGCCCATGACTGTGATGCAATGGGTGCGGTCGCGCAAAGCGCCAAGCCCAGTGATGTGGTCGGCATGCAGATGCGTATCTACCGCCTTGACCAGCTTCAGATCGAGCTCGCGGATGACCTGAAGATAACGATCAACCTTTTCCAGCACCGGATCAATGATCAACGCCTCGCCGCCATGCCGGCTAGCCAGGAGATAAGTGTACGTGCCAGAAACGCTGTCGAAGAGCTGGCGGAATATCATCGGTGCCTCCGTTATAGCGGGCGCCTTAGAGGATCAGGCGCCCGGCAATTTGTCGGGACGGAAAAATCGTTTGTCTCTCACCCACCGGGGAAGGGACATCGCTGTTACATCCCCGGCTGCGCCACGACGCGCATGTAAGGCTTCGGCGTCTTCCAACCGTTCGGATATAACTTCTTCGCCTCGTCGTCGGTAAGTGCGCTGGTGAGGATGACTTCTTCGCCCTGTTTCCAATTTGCCGGCGTCGCGACGCGATGCTTGGCCGTGAGTTGCAGCGAGTCGATGACCCGCAGCACTTCATCGAAATTCCGGCCGGTCGTCATCGGATAGACAAAAACCAGCTTGATCTTCTTGTCCGGGCCGATCACGAACACATTGCGTACCGTCTGGTTATCGCCGGGCGTGCGGCCCTCAGAAGTACCGCTCGTGCTCGCCGGCAGCATACCGTAGAGCTTGGAGATTTTCAGATCGGTGTCGCCGACCAATGGATAATTGGGAGCGAATCCAACCACGTCCTTAATGTCGCCGGACCATTTCTTGTGGCTATCAACCGAGTCGACGGACAAACCCAGAATCTTGATGCCGCGTTTGTCAAATTCCGGTTTGAGCCGCGCCATGGTGCCGAGCTCGGTGGTGCAGACCGGGGTAAAATCCTTTGGATGGGAAAACAGCACCGCCCAATTGTTACCGATCCAGTCGTGGAAGCAGATGTTGCCTTCGGTCGTCTGCGCCTCAAAATCCGGCGCGGTGTCATTGATTGCAAGGGTCATCACACACCTCCCTGTTGCTGGCTTGCGGAAAAGACGTGGGTCTCGCTTGTCAAAGGTAGGCAAGCCCGACGGACGGTCGACAGTTTGTTCCTTGCGTGGCCGCGAGTCCTGAAGCCGATCCGAAAAATCTGCGAAATTTCTCCGAAACGCGATTAATATCGGACGCGCAATGATCTATGCGTTGGGTCCATTTCGCCTGGACACACGATGGTGGGCCATCGTACAGGGTGGGCGAGCTCTGGGTGGCCATCCGCGTTTCTGCTCCCTGGAGTGCGGACTATGGCGTCAGCGTGGCCCTGCGCTGCTCAACGATTTGCATGAAATCCCGGGCTGTGGGATCTGAGGCGTCGAGCAGGTCCTTGAAGTCCCGCCAGCCCAACGCCAGCACTTCCACGTCGCTACGCGCCCGCACATCGGCCGTGCGCCGCGTTTCTTCGAGGATTCCGATCTCGCCGAAAACTTCCCCATGGCGGAGCGTGGCCAAGGGCACGGACGTGCCCTCCGCCGTGTGTCGCACCACGTCCACCTCACCGTCGGCGACAATGTAGAACCGGTCCGGCTCGTCCCCTTGCCGGATCACCACATCCCCCGCCTGGAATCGCATCGTCTGCAGATGGTTGGACGCGCGGGCCAAAGCTGCCTTGCTCAGCCGCGGAAATGTCTGAGCGACCCACGCATTGT
>JBKPLN010000183.1:0-3617 GCA_046731635.1 Pseudomonadota bacterium
CTGTCTGCTTCAGGATCTCGACCAACCGGCGGCGATGTTTATTGCTGACGGCGAACTGATCGAGGAGCAGCCCGCCGCACAAACACTGCTCGGCAGGCGGCGCGACATTCTGGCGCTTGGCGCCGAAAAGCTCGCGCGTGAGGCAAGCTTCAATGGGAGCGCAGAAGGCAGGATTCGGGCGGGCTCAATCGAGATTCTCAAGCTCGGAGCAGGTCGGACTTTCGCGTTGCTTGTCGTCTTCACCAAAACTATCGTGTGCTCCTGCGTCAGTTCGCGCGAGCACACAACGGTAATTGCGACTTCACCAAAACCGGCATCGGCAGTGCACCCGCACCATTTTCCCTTCCGGTTTGTTTGGCAGACTGATGCCGATACGCACTTCAGCGTTGCAAGTCAGGAATTCGCCGATTTGCTGGGGCCGAACACGGCGCATGTTTTTGGCCGCAGCTGGCCTGATATTGCGCAAGCCCTGAACGTCGATCCGCAAGGGCAAATCGCAAACGCGATCGGAGCACGTGAGACCTTTAGCGGTATCGTCCTCCTGTGGCCGGTGGACGATGTCGACGAGCGCCTGCCCGTCGAAATGTCCGGCTTGCCCGTGTTCGACAGAGACCGGCAATTCAAGGGTTTCCGGGGTTTCGGCATTTGCCGCGATCTGGACCGATTGCAGGAGATACGGCAGCGCCGCATGCCTCAGCCCTCTCCGGAGATGCCACCGCCGACTGAGGCTGCCTCCAAAATCCTTCACTTCCATCCGACGCCCGAGCCGCGTGCGGAGGAGCCAAAACTGAATCTACGCGAGCGAAGCGCATTTCAGGAGCTCGCTCGCGAGCTCAGCGAACGCTTGAAGAGAACGTCAACCGCGGCACGCGCGCCTGTTCCGGACGATTTCGGCTCCGAACCGGCTGTCTCGATCGCTCAGCCTGTTCGCGAGCCGATGAAAATAGCCGCCGACGCACAGGACACGCGGCCAATTCTTGATCGTCTGCCAGTCGGCATCCTGATCTACCGGCTGAATACCTTGATGTATGCGAACCGCGCCTTCCTCGACTGGACCGGTTATCACACCCTGGAAGCCCTGAATGAGGCCGGCGGCCTCGACAGTCTTTTCATAGAAAGCAAGCCCAGAACCTCGGGCAAGAAAACCGCTGGCAAGTCCCTCACGATTGCCACAGTCAGCGGCAAGCAAAAGCCGGTTGAGGGACGTCTGTTCAGCGCAACATGGAATAACGACAGCGCGCTCGTGCTGATGATCGACACGCGCGCGGGCGCGAACGATGCGAACGAAAAATCGGCGGAAGGCTCCTCGCCCCGGCCCGACGAAGAGAACCGCGAGCTAAGGGCAATCCTGGATACCGCCACGGATGGCGTGCTGGTGATTGACCGAACCGGTCGCATACTTTCCGCCAATCGCAGCGCCGAGGCTTTGTTCGGGTATTCAGATTTGACCGACCGTTCCCTCGGCGATCTGCTGGCACCGGAAAGCCGAGGCTCCGCGGCAGAACATCTGGACCGGATCGCCCACAGCACAGGTGCCGATGTCCTTGATGCCGGCTACGAAGCGATCGGACGGGTCTGCCAGGGCGGGTTGGTTCCGCTATACGTCACCATCGGTCGCATCGAAGGAGGCGAAAAGCTGTGCGCGGTGTTGCGTGACCTCACCGCGTGGAAGCTTACCGCCGAGGAGCTGACGAGCGCAAAGCAGGCCGCCGAGAAGGCTTCGGTCGCCAAATCTGAGTTCATCGCGAAGATCAGCCACGAAATTCGCACGCCGCTGAATGCCATCATCGGCTTTTCCGAGGTCATGATGAGCCAGCGCTTCGGCCCGATCGGCAACGAGCGATATCGGCAGTACCTGAAGGATATTCATGCATCCGGAGGCCACCTGATCTCGCTCCTCAACGACCTTGTGGATCTGTCGAAAATTGAAGCCGGAAAACTTGAGCTCACCTTCACGAGCGTCAATTTGAACGATGTGATCCAGCAATGCGTCGCGATCATCCAGCAGCAGGCAAGTCGCCAACGTGTCATCATCCGTACGGCGCTCTCCGCCGGCCTCCCGCAGGTTATCGCTGATGCGCGCTCCATGCGTCAGATCGCGCTAAACCTCTTGTCCAATTCCGTCACGTTCACGGGCGCCGGAGGACAGGTCATCGTCTCGACAGCGTTGACTGACGAGCAGGAGGTCGTGCTCCGCGTACGCGATACCGGTTCGGGCATAAGCGAGAAGGACTTGCAAACCGCGCTTAAGCCTTTCGGACAGACCGATTCAGCGGTGCATTGGGCGCCTGGTGGAACCGGTCTTGGCCTCCCGATTACCAAAGCGCTGGTCGAGGCCAATCACGCCTTCTTGCGCATTGCGAGCGAGGTCGGCGATGGAACGCTGGTCGAGGTCGCATTCCCAGGCACACGGATGCTGGCGCAGTAATTCCGAAATCGGCTAGGCTCCTCGCCATGGGCCGACTGTTTCGCCGCACATCGATCGTCCTGGTGCTTGCTCTCGCAGCGTTCGGCGCGTGGCCGACGCGCGCAGCGCAGCCCGTCGACCTTCTTCTGGTACTGGCCGCCGACGTCTCGCGCAGCATCGACAGCCAGAAATTCCAGCTGCAGCGCGAAGGTTATGCCGCGGCCCTCGTCAATCCTCGCGTCCTCGAGGCCATACGGTCGGGACGGCAGGGCCGCATCGGCGTATTGTTTCTGGAGTGGTCCGGTTTTGGAAACCAGAAGGTTGTAATCGACTGGACGATGATCGACGGCCAGGCGGCCGCTCAGGCATTCGGCGACCGGCTGCTTGAATCGCCACGCTCCTACGCCGATCGCACGTCGATCAGCGGAGGCATCGATGCAGCTGTGGCGCAGCTTGCTCGCGCCCCCTTTGAAGCCGGACGTCGCGCCATCGACGTATCAGGTGACGGTACAAACAACTCCGGCCGCGATGTCACGAACGCGCGCGATGAGGCAGTAGCCTTGGGCATCAACATCAACGGGCTGGCGATCCTGAGCGAGACTCCGCTGCCATGGAACCCCGAGCACACAAACCCGCCAGGCGGGCTACAGAAATACTATCGCGATAATGTAATCGGCGGACCCGGCAGCTTTGTGCTTGAAGCCAAGGACTTCACCTCGTTTGGCGAGGCAATCATCAAGAAAATGATTGCGGAAATCGCTGGTGTTCCCCCATCAGACCGCCATTTGCACAGCAATCTTAACCCATTGAACCTGCAGCCTTGAAAGGGTCACAGAGCGCGGCCAAGGTTGGCCGAAGCGGGACCGATGCTACAGTTCGTGGGCATCGACGGCGAGACAATCGGAACTCCTTTGACAACGGCTAACGGTTTGAAGCGCCTGGGATTTATCCTGCTCGCAGTGATTGCGGGCGGCTTGGCCGTGCTTACGACCGCTGGTTACCTGGTATCGGCCGATGCGGTACGGCAACAGGTTCTGGCAGAGATCCGCGAAGTTACTGGCCTTGAGCCGGTTTTTCGCGGCAAAGCCAGCGTTTCCCTGTTTCCCACAGGCAGCGTCAACTTTGCCGACGTCGTGCTTGGCGATGCCAAAGAACCTGCCCTGAGCGCGGAGCGTCTTACAGCGCGCCTGCGCTTTTTCCCGTTGCTGAT
>JBKPLN010000184.1:0-4201 GCA_046731635.1 Pseudomonadota bacterium
GCGCGCGGCAGCTCGAGCGCAATCACGTCCTCGCCGTTGCCGCCGATCCGCTAGATCGCGCCACGTCCTTTCGCTGTTACCCTTTGGAGCGCTCCCTTCCTTGCACCCTCGCGAGGCGGGTGATCGCTTCGATCATGGCGCCCGGGTCAGCTTGACCTTTCCCCGCGATATCATGTGCGCTGCCGTGCGCCACAGACGAAAACAAGATCGGCGAGCCGATCGAAAACCCCGCGGTGCGATTGAAAGCCTGCAGCTTCGCCGCGATGTGCCCCTGGTCGTGCAACATGACGATGAAGGCATCGGCGCCCTTTTTGCGGAACATGGTGTCGGCGCCGAAAGGACCGGAAACCTGGACGTCGTCCTTGGCAACGTGCTGAATCGCCGGCCCGATAATGTCGATCTCCTCGCGCCCGAACATTCCTTCCTCGCCGGCATGCGGATTTAGTCCGCTGACGAAGATCTTCGGCTGGGCGATTCCAAGTTTTTTCAGTGCTGCATCGGTGACGCGGATAACGCGCGCGATGCGATCGCGCGTTATCAACGCGACAGCTTCTCGCACGCTGACATGCAAGGTGGCATGGACGATGCGCGACTCGTCGAAGCAGATCATCAGATAGACGTCGTTGACCGGCGTACCGGTTTCCCGCGCGACGAACGACGGATACCCGTCGAAGTCTATGCCCGCCGCGGCAATCGAGCGTTCGGTCTGCGGGGCGGCGACGACGGCATCCACATCTCCGGCCAGGGCCGCCTTGATTGCGCGGCTGGCGCTCGCAAGCGATGCGCGGCCATAGGCAGCGTCGATAGTGCCCAATTTTACAGGCGTGTTGTTGCCGGCGCGGGCATCGAGCAGATTGACCGCGCCGTCGTTCCAGTCCACATCGGCAATCCTATCAACAACCCGGAGATCGGGTGATAGGTTCGAACAGCGCGCATGCAATTCGACCGCGTCTGGATCGCCGACCAGCAATGGCCGGCACAAGCGGCGCACGCCCGGATCGAGCACGGCCTTGAGCGCGATCTCCGGTCCGATGCCGGCCGGGTCTCCGGTTGCAATGGCGATACGCGGCAGAAGCATGACACTCGACTTCCGTCTCCGGCACGGCTGCCTATAATGCCGGCTCGTGCTGCAACAATAATAGCAAGTGAGCATGGAAACGTCGCCATGATGTCGCGTGAACAAAACGATCAGCTTTGCCGCGTCGGACCGGGGTCGTTCATGGGAAAATTGTTTCGACGCTACTGGGCGCCGTTCCTTCTGACGTCGGAAATCCCCGAGCCCGATTGTCTGCCGGTCCGCGTCAAGCTGCTGGGTGAAAGTCTGATCTGTTTCCGCGACAGCAAAGGACGTATCGGCCTGATCGACGAGTTCTGCGCCCACCGTGGCGTTTCGCTGTGGTTTGGCCAGAACGAGGAGTGCGGACTGCGCTGCCCGTACCACGGCTGGAAATATGATGTCACCGGCCAATGTGTCGATCTGCCCTCGGAGCGTGAGGAGAGCGGCTTCCGCAAGAACATCAGACTGAAATCTTACCCCTGCATCGAGAAGGCCGGGGTCATTTGGGCCTACATGGGGCCGCCCCCGCTGCAACCGCCGCAACCGGCGCTGGAATGGACAGACGTTGAACCGCCGCAGCGCTTCGTTTCCAAGCGTCTGCAGGAATGCAATTACCTTCAGGCCATGGAAGGCGGTATTGATTCCAGCCACGTATCGTGGCTGCACGGAAGCGAGCTCAACAAGGATCCGTTGTTTAAAGGCTCGAAGGGCAACGTCTACAATGAACAGGACCGCATGCCGCTGTTCGAAGTCGAGGAATTTCCGGGCGGGTTGCTGATCGGAGCACGCCGCAATGCCGACGGTGGCAAGTACTACTGGCGCATCACGCCCTGGATCATGCCCTGGTATTCAATCATTCCCCCGCGCGCCGGCCACCCTCTGGGCGCGCACGCCTGGGTCCCTATCGATGACGAGACGTGCTGGGCCTGGAGCATCAATTATCACCCCAAGCGTGCGCTGACGAAATCGGAAGTCTCGGCCATGCAGGACGGCGAGGGGATCCATGTCAAATATGTCCCCGGCACTTTCATTCCGCTTGCCAACAAATCGAACAATTATCTGTTGGACCGCGAAGCACAGCGCCACGGTCACTCGTCGACCGGCGTCGACGGCATCGCGATGCAGGATGCCTCCATCCAGGAGAGCATGGGGCCGATTCAGGACCGCACCAAGGAACATCTGTGTGCGACCGACAGCGGCATCATCATGACGCGCAAGATTTTGCTCCGCGCAGCAAAGGCCGCCGCCGAAGGCGGCGCGGTGCCGGCGACGGAGCCCGAGGCGCAACGCGTTCGTTCGGCATCGATCGAGCTCGACAAAGGCGTGCCGTTTACCGAAGGCGCCCGGCATGGGCTTTACGCAGCGATCGGCACCGATCCAATTTCGGTATGATGCTTTTCGTCATGACCGGCACAGGGCCGGGCATGACAAGACCGTGCTTTTTTACTCCGCCGCGGTTTTGGTCGGCTTGCCGATCGCCGCATTTACGCGCGGAATCACTTGCTCGGCCATCAACTGCATCGAGCGCTTCGCCAGCGTAGGATCGACCCAGTCGAGACCTGCATAGACAAGCTCGCCGAAGTCGCCGGTCTCTTCGCGCAGCTTGAGAATTTCATCGACAACCTTGTTGACGGTGCCAAAGGTCACGCAATTGTCGATAACGAAATCGTCCGTGATTTCTTCGTCGGGTTGTTCCTTGTAGCTCTTGAACACGTAGAGTCGATTGCCGCGTTTCATCTTGGCGTGCATTTGCTCGAAATAGAATCGGTAGGGGCTCCTGGGATCATCATGACCGTAGCGTTTCGCCACCTTGTCATCGTCGGCCACGAAGATGGTGCGAGCCACCCGCCAGTCAGCAACATCAGCCTTGGCCCCGGCTTCGGCCTTGCCTTTGACGTAGTTGGCCCAGTGCGACTTCAGGTGTTTCGATAACAGGAAGTTTGCCGACAACGGATGGAAGTCTCGTTTGCCCATCAGCACTACGCCGGGCGAAAATGGCGCGACTACGGTGCCCACGATTTCCGGGCGCGGCTTCTGGAATGGCTTCGCCAGAATGCCGACGCCAAGCTCAAGCGCGGCTGTGCGCGCAAATCCCACCTTGAACCGATTGTCCGGAAAATCGATGTCATAGGGCGGGTTTCGTTCCCACACCGCTAGAATCACGTCGATGGCCTCGGCAAAAATCTTGTTGCGATCTTCATCCAGTATTCCGATTGCCTCGGAATCCGAGGTCAGCGCACCGGGGCTTACGCCCATAACGAAGCGGCCCTGCGATAAATGGTCGAACATTGCGGCGTTCACCGCAATCACGACCGGATGCATTTGCGCCAGGTTGGTGGTGCCGGTCGCGAGTTTGATATTCTTGGTGTCGTGAATGAGCGTTGCCTGGAACATCATGCTGTTGGTGATGTTCTCGCACGCGTCAGTGAGATGTTCTCCGACAAAGGCATCGTAGAAGCCGAGCTGGTCTGCGAGAATGATCGCTTCGCGGTCCTCGCGCAGCGTCTGGGACCAGTCCCGCTCCATCGGATGCACGGGCATGGTGAAGTAGCCCAAACGCATTGACCGTCTCCGCTTCGGAATGTCTCCGTCGACCAAACTAACCGACCACGCGGCCGGATGCAGCAAATCTTCGAACGGATGGGATCAACAAAGTTTTTGTTTTCATGATGTTAAACCATTGTTCTATCGCCACCCACCAGCAGATCTTAAAAAGGGATTGAGATCGAACGGCGGATACCGTCCATGCTTTCTCCGCACCCTGCCAAAACATGGACGCTCGTCTGGAAAACGATCTTTGGCGCGAAATTCTATTGAACTCAGCAGTAGCAAGACTTGTACTGTTTGGCGCCATAAGGTTGTCTCGTAACGACCAAGTCGTTCAAAGACCTGATTGTCAAGGTTTGTCAGCCGTAAAAATGATTGCGCAATAGTTGCATTGGTCTGGTTTGTCTCAGCCCCATTTGAGTGAATTGAGTCTACCCTAATATCTCCGCTGACTTTCTGTTGTTTGCTCCTTGAACTTTCGAGGTCGATTGGATGCAGAAATTTACGGGAAATACTCAGTCTATCCGTATCAATCTCGATGGGTGGCCGCGAACATATACTCTGATCGCGAATCCTTTTGGCCTGTATATTCAATAG
>JBKPLN010000185.1:0-2538 GCA_046731635.1 Pseudomonadota bacterium
ATGCAGATGAATGCCGGTCGCGCGGTTGCGCTTGGCGAGGTTCTCTTATTCCTGCACGCGGATACCCGTCTGCCGGATAATGCGGATGCCCTCCTTCTTGATGGCCTTGCGCGCTCCGGCCGCGTCTGGGGACGCTTTGACGTACGCTTTGATTCTGGTGGGTTGCTTTCTCTGGTCGGAGCCATGATGAACCTGCGCTCGCGCTTGACCGGCATTGCTACCGGCGATCAGGCGTTATTTGTCACGCGTGCCGCTTTCGATGCCGCCGGGGGCTTCCCGCCAATTCCCCTTATGGAAGATGTTTCGCTGTCGAAGCATCTGAAGCGCATCGGACCTCCGCTTTGCCTCCGTGCACGTGTTACGACCTCAGCACGCCGCTGGCAGGCAAACGGAACACTCCGCACGATCCTGCTGATGTGGCGGCTGCGGTTGGCCTACTTCTTCGGCGCCGACCCCGCGCGGCTTGCCCGACAGTACGGCTATGCCTCCGCCAAACAATAACTTCGTCTCGATTGCTATTCTGGCGAAAGCTCCAATTCCCGGGCTCGCCAAAACTCGCCTTATTCCGACAATTGGCGCCCACGCCGCGGCGGTGCTACAGGAGCGCCTGACGGAGCGCGCGGTCGTGACCGCTCTCGCCGCCAATGTGGGACCCGTTACGCTGTGGTGCGCGCCTGACAGCACGCACACTTCGTTTCTCAAACTGGTCGCAGGCTCGCGCATTACTCTCAGGCCGCAGCCTGATGGCGATCTGGGAGCGCGCATGCTGGCGGCAACAGCTGCAAGTCGTGGACCCGCATTGGTAATGGGCACCGACTGCCCTGCTCTGACAGATGTCCATCTTCGCAGCGCAGCCGATGCTCTCCGCGATGGCACGGATGTCGTTCTGATTCCCGCCGAGGACGGCGGCTATGTCCTGATCGGGACGCGCTCCACGCAACCCGCGCTGTTCGCCGATATGAGATGGGGGACGGAAACTGTTCTCGCCGAAACCCGCGCGCGCGTGATAGCGCATCGGCTCGTACTGAGCGAGCGCCCTCCTCTATGGGATGTCGACACTGAAATCGATCTGGCACGCCTTGAGCGCGAATATCCCGACTTGCGACTGTGACTTTTGCTTGCGGCTATTGCACGCGTATCAGGACCAGGCCCAGGACAATCAAGCAGGCAGCAACCACGCGCACGGCTCGCAATGGTTCCTTGAGTACCACCACCGCAATCGCCGCGCCAAACAAGACGCTCGTCTCACGTAGCGCCGCAACGATGGCGATGGGGGCGGCCGTCATGGCCCAGATTGCAATTCCATAGGATAGGAGTTGCAACGCGCCGCCGGCAAGACCGCGCGGCCAGTAACGATGCATTGTGGGGAGCACCTTGCGACCGTCGCGGTAGAGTGCGTAAGGCACCATCACGACCGCGATACCAACAAACAACCAGAGCGAATAGGCATTGGGATTGGCGGAAAGCCGGGCACCGATGCCATCCACAACGGAGTATGCGCAGATTGTCAGGGCGGTGAAAAACGCAAAGCCGACGGCGCGCATATCGATTTGCGTGAGCTCGCGGCCGCCGCCCGCCGACAGCAGAAATACTCCCGTCACCAGCGCCAGGATTCCACTCCACCCGGCGGGACTCAATCGCTCACCGATGAATATTGCCGTGGCAACCGCCGTCATCAGCGGCGCGGAGCCACGTGCGATTGGATAAACCTGACCAAGCTCGCCGGTGCGGTAGCTCTCGATCAATGACGCGAAGTAGATGAGGTGGATCGCGATCGAAGCAATCAGCCAGGGCCACGCGGCCCACGCCGGCATGCCCACGAAAGGCAGGAACAGGAATGCGACCAGGCCCGCGCCCACCGAAATCAATGTCGTGGTGGACAGTGGATCAAGGCCAACCTTGATCAGCGCGTTCCAGCCTGCGTGGCAAGCAGCGGCAAACAAAACGGCGAGGAAAACGGCATTTTCCATCAGCGTTCGGAATCGATCATTCGACGAAAGGAGGGGGTAAGTCCGATAGGCAGTTCGACGCGCCGCTCGACCTGTTGCGACGCGAAGGGAACAGCAATTTTATACCGACCATTCCTTTAGTGACTAGCCGTCCGCGCTGGGCCAGAGTATCGTTTCACAAACGCCAGAAAAAAATTCGGCGCCACCTGGGAGAGGAAACTATGGGACAATCACGTCTATCGCGTCGTGCCGTTCTCAAGACTGCCGCCCTCGGCTCCGCGGCGGTCATCACCGCACCTTATGTAAGCGGCGTCCATGCCGCAGGCACCTTGACTTTGGGGTGCTGGGATCACTGGGTGCCGGGCGCTAACAAGACACTTGAGAAAATCTGCAAGGAATGGGGAGAAAAGAACAAGGTCGATGTCCACATCGATTACATCACGTCCCAAGGCGAGAAAGACAAGCTGACCGCCGCCGCCGAAGCGCAAGCCGGCACCGGTCACGATATAATGTCACATCGCGATTGGAATATTCAGATCCATCAACGCCTGCTGGAACCGCTCGACGATGTCGTCGGTCAGCTCATTAA
>JBKPLN010000186.1:0-3756 GCA_046731635.1 Pseudomonadota bacterium
CGGCTCAGCTGGTCAAGTAACCTGGCGGAACCGGTTCGCAATCGCATCTCACGCGGTAGGCCTACGAACGCAGAAGCAGTAGGCTTGGTTGGGCGCGCGAGCTGATGCATGACGGCTATCGCTGCAGCCAAAAAAATGCAAACAGATGAACTGTTCCGAAATGTGCCAGCAAATATTCATGAACTTCGTCTGGCTCTCGCTTGATCTGACAGGGAGGCGAGGATCGTTCACGCGATCCTCGCTTCTAGGACCTTGACATTGCCGCGATGCCCGGAGGCCCGCGGCAATATTTTTTGTCTCGCGTGCGTAACTGCATCAAAAACGGCGACGCTTCTTAGCGCCGCCGTTTTTTCCTTGTCGCGCTGCGTTATTCGATGATTTGGATGACCGTGCGATTCGATGGCTCCACCAAATACACGCGGTCAGCTGAATAGATGTATCGATATTTCGAGAGCCTTGGCCCCCAGGTGGAGGGGACTGTTCTCAGCTCTACATCGGCCGGCAGCGGCGCCCCGACCGAAATCCTCTCTTTGACCGTCACCGGAGCCACTCGCTCCTTCACAACATAGTCCCTGATGACGGTCCGTTGTTCAGGCTCGATCACAATGGTTTCGGCAGGGCCGACACCTACAGTTTGAGCGAGCGCCGGCGTGCTTATGAACACGGCTAATACGCTCGCCGCCATTAATGCGCGCTTCATTTATGCCTCCGATTTGGGGCAGGATCGCCCAGGAGCCAACGTTTCCCGCACCTCACAGTTCCGGCTGTCACTTGCGATCTCATTTTTTCCCTATATCGGCGACATGTTGTGGCGTAATCGGCGCGGCAGGCCATTAAACGCGCCTGCCGCTTTCATTCATCCCTGCCAGCCAATGTCGCTCAGCGTTCTTTCGCTACTGTGCAGCGGTATTTTTCGCGCAGTTCTAGCAATAACCAATTCTCACGCAAAAAGGGAATGTCTCCAGTAATTTTGACGATCGACCGAACGGCTGCATACTCAGACCGCCAGCCACGTTCATGTTCTATGACTTCGCCCCACATGGCGACGGAGCCGAAAGCGAAAGGCCACCCGTAGGCGTGTATGGATGCCTCGTGCTCTGCCTGCTCTTTGTCTTTGAACGCGTAATACCCGGGGTTCTTGAATCCGCTCTGCTTGGAGCTTGATCGCTCGAATACTCCGGGACGCCAAGTGTAAGCAACGAACACGCTGTACAAAAGCCCGTTGCGTAGTTTCCAAAAGCGCCAACCAATTATTTCGCCGGCTCTAATTCTGGGCTCTCCAAGGGCTGCGTCTCTGGCTTTGTCGCCGGTAATGTGGAGGGCTTCGGTTCTGTGGTGGCTGGGATCGGATGATCCAGCGGAATCACATGATGTCTGCGCATCGGCTCTCCGATGTTCGCCATAGTTAGCTCCTGAGCTTGTCATTATCTTCCTGCACGCCGCGAATCGCTTGCTGCGGTCATCACGACAATGAGCCTCGGCGCACCACGGTTCCGGTGAAGCTGCTCCTGTGTTTGATACCGCACCGAAAGACGGTGTTGCACTGCCGTGGGACGCACGTTTATCCCAAAAAGCATTCGACATAGGGGAACTACTCCGCATCGCCGTGCATTCAAGATTGTCACCGGCGTACCCCCTATCCCCGAAAACGCCGGTAGGCGAACCTTGCACTTGGGCTGTTACTCGTCCCCGCGATGGCAGCCCTTCTTCTTGACTGATACGTCTCCGGCTTTGCCGCACACGCAGGACTTGAGGAGGGAATAGGCGCACTTCGGCGTTGTTAAAGAATTAGAGCAACGTCCGGGCCATCCTCACCCGACAATGGGAGCGGACGAGCTACGAGAATGACTGCACGAAAACCAGACCGTCGGCACGGGATTGTTGCGCGAAAGATTGAGCTATACAGCTTGGCCTATCGCACCGCTTGGAAGCGCATTTCCCCCGCTCAGAAACGCGGCCTGCCAGACCTTCCTTTGTGGCTTCATACTTTTATCCGCCATGAAATCAAGGATGGGGCGACCGACGCTTCGGTTATCGCCTCCGAGGCGTTTAAGGCCCTCGGTGAAACTGAGCCGGGAACGCCGAAGCCCCAAGAGAGTTAATAGGTGCTGCCGTCAGCACCGTTCCCCTTACCCCCGAAGCTGGCGGCGCTTGTTAGGGGCTACCGTTGTCCCCTACGGTGGCCCCCGCTTTTTTTGAACGGACCCGGTCGAGCACGAACAGGCGGATCGCACTGGATAGGGTTCCCCCTCCGCGCAACTTGTCGATCTCTGTAATCGTCTGCGCCACCGTCGCACCTTGGGCGTGCGCGATTTCCTTCAGAGTGCTCCAGAACGCATCTTCGAGACAAACGCAGGTCTTGCATCCATTGACGTAGACGCTGCGCTGTTTGACTGGCGATTTCATGCGTCCCCTTCGACGGATCGACAGGAGGCATCTATATCTCGACCCCGTTCCGGCTTCTAGACTGGCGGCGCACCGAGCAGAGTTGCTCCGTTCCTGTTCTCGCAATCGACACAGGGGATGAATTCCGAGATGGTAGCCCTTCCTTTTCTGCTCGCCCGCGCTATATCCGCCGCATGTTGTGGCGTGTGCGTAGCTCACGCGGTCGGCCATTAAAAGCGCCCGCCGCCTTCATTCATCCGTGCCAGCCATTCGTCGCCAAACAACCCCATCTGGACCGGGCTGGGCGCACGTGGAGCAGCCGCCCTCTGTCTATAATCGCGGCTACGCAGCGAGCCGCGAACAGGCGATGCGATATTTTAAGGCGCTGGACATCAGGGAAAGGAGGGGCAGATGAACTTCCTTGTTGCGTCTATTTTTGCCCTGCTCGCCGTCAGCAGCAGTGCCATTGCTCAAAATATCTCAGCCGAAGACTTTGACCTTGCGTGCGCGGTCACTGCTGGCGCGATATTCGGAAGCAATCCGAAAGGGGGCGCAGAGCGAGACGCTTCCAAGACCGTGTGGACGTTCTATCTTGGCCGCCTCACGGGGCGGGACGACAAGACGATCTGGAATACGGTGATCAAGGGACGAATCGCGGAGATGGGTGAGAAAGCGAAGTCTGAAGAGTTGTACGGGAAATGCATTGATTTCTACACGGTTAAGACCACGGAGTAGACGGTCGTCACACCCACACCGGAAGGAGCATGGGCAATGGATAAGACAGTAGAGGTCATTGCGTTGTATGCTTCTGCAACGCAAAACGCACTTGTAACCCTCTCCAAGTGCCTGATGGACAACGGGGCATTAAAGCCGGGGCAGTTCTCATCAGCAATCAAAGCGACACTTAATGAGGCTGAGGTTGACCGCGAGAGGCCTGATTATCATTAGCGGAGATGCTTGATGGGGCGGAGGCGCGAACCGGTGGCATTCATTGATAGGGTCGCCATCACGACATCGTGACATTGGTCGCCCTCATGCGACCGGCTTGTAAGTATCTGGCGCGAGATCAAAGGTACACTTATCGCCAACGCTGATCGTGCCACCGGGCAGTTGACTCACATGCGCAAAAATCTTTCCGTCTCCGATTGGGCGCAGGAAGGTCACACACAACGGCCTAGTACTCTCGCTTTCATTTATTCCATCTCCGTTGGTTTTTGGTTTCACTCAAATTGAACACGTCCGCGTGCTCGTCTAACCCGATGTTGTCTTGCTCGCGCACGGTGCCCTGACTTCATTCCATGTGCGCGGGCCCTTAAGCTCCTGCCTTATGCTTTCGATCTGCTGATGATGAACGGCGATGACCTCCGGCGT
>JBKPLN010000187.1:0-13865 GCA_046731635.1 Pseudomonadota bacterium
GCTGGGCGCTACAAAGCCGCTATGCGCCTGGTTTCGCGGGTTTAAGCGGCGCCTGCGGTGGGTTATATTCCCAGCAAATAGAATGAACGATTCACGGAGGAATCCAATGACGCTCGCGATTGACACCGCGAAGACCGGCAACAAGCACAACATCACGGGCGCACGTCAGGCCTACTACGACAAGATCTCCAAATATCATCTCGCGCCGTTGTGGGAAGTTCTCAAGGGTCTGGTGACGCCCGAGCCGAAAACCCAGATGCAGCCGGCGTTGTGGAAGTTTCCCGAAGTCGAGAAGCTGATGCTTGAGGCGGGCGACGTCATCACCGCCGAGGAAGCGGAACGTCGCGTGCTGGTTCTGGAGAACCCTGGCGAGCCCGGCAAGTCGCGCATTACCAATACGCTCTTCGCCGGCATTCAGTTGATTCTGCCAGGCGAAATCGCCGATGCGCATCAACACGTCGCCTCCGCCATCCGCTTCGTGCTCAAGGGCAAGGGCGCCTACACGGCGGTCGAGGGTGAGAAGGCGCAGATGGAGCACGGCGACTTCATCATTACAGCCAACTGGGCGCCGCACGACCACGGCAATCCGGGCAAGGAGCCGGTGATGTGGCTCGACGTGCTGGACATGCCGACGGTCAATCATTTCCAGGCATCGTTCGCATCGCACTTCGACGAGAAGATGCAGAACGTCAATCACCAGGACGGCGACTCGTTCGATCGCTATGCGACCGGCGTTCTCCCCGATGGTGCACCGATCCATCTCAACCGCTCCCCGGTGATCAATTATCCGTATGCCAAGATGCGGCCGATCCTCGAGCGGCTGAAGTCGACGGGCGACATCGACAGCCGTCATGGCGCGCGCGTGCGCTATGCCAACCCGATCAATGGCGGCCCGGTGCTGCCGACCATGGGCGCCTGCCTTGCGCTATTGCCGAAGGGCTTCAAGGGTGAACCATACAAATCGACCGACGGCACCATCTTCGCGGTCGCAGAAGGCCAAGGCACCACGATTATTGACGGCAAGCCATTCGAATGGAGCATCAACGACGTCTTTGTTGTGCCGCCGTGGAAACGCTATTCGCATAACGTGACCGTCGGCGACGCCGTCTTGTTCTCGATATCGGATCGGCCCGCGCAGGAAGCGCTCGGGATCTGGCGCGAGGGCAACTAAGCCGATTGAGTGCTCAGTAGGGTGTCGCCCGCATTTCGGCGGCGCCCTTTTTGCCGCGTATCCAGTCGATGCCGAGTGCGACTATTGCCGCCGTGACGCCGGCAGCGTTGATCCAGATCGCGCCCGTAAAGGCTTCCGGCGGCAGCACCACGGCGAGCGAGATCAGAGCGTAAATTACACGGCCGGGGACGCTGACGCGGGATAGGCCGAAGCCTACAGCCGCGATCGTCCCGAGCCAGATGCCGAACGTGACGCGGGCAAGATTGAGCGCAATCTCGATCCAGCTGCCGTCCATCAGCAGGCTCGGCGTCAGCACGAACAGGAATGGCAAAATAAACGTGCTCCAGCCGACCACGCACGCGATCCACCCGGTCGTCCAGCCATCGGTGCGCGCGATATTGGCCGCGGCATAGGCTGCGAAAGCGACCGGCGGCGTGATCATTGAAAGAATGCCGTTGTACATGACGAACATGTGCGCGGCCATCGGCGTCACCCCGAGCTTGACGAGCGCCGGGGCAAGCAGCGTCGCGGTGAGGATATAGACGCTGATGGTCGGCAGGCCAATACCTAGCACGAAGGCGAGAATCGCAATCAAGACCAGCAGCAGGAACACGTTACCGCCGGCGAGCGCCAGGAGCTGGATCGTCATGCTGAAGGCGAGACCCGAGATGCTCATGATGCCGACCATGATGCCAGCCGCTGCGCCGATGAGGATGATGTCGAGCGAGACGCGGCCGGTCTCCATGATGGCGTAGAGGATTTCGCCGATGCCGAGCCGCTTGCCGCGATAACCAAAGATCATTGCCAACGCGATCAGGATCGCGGTTGCGGCGACCGCCGCTTTCTCCGGGGTGAGCCGCAAGACGTTGGGGTAGATCAGCGCGATCACAAGGAACGCCAGCGGCACCAGAAAGTGCCAGCCGGATTTGAGCACGTCACGGATGTTCAGGGCGTCGAGCTTGGCGGCGCCGATCTTGTGCTTGGCGGCTTCAAGGTCGACGTGAAAGAACAGACACGAGTAGTAAAGAAACGCGGGGATTGCAGCGGCGACGCAGACTGTGCCGTATGGCACCTGTAGAAATTCGGCCATGATAAAGGCCGCCGCGCCCATGACCGGAGGCGTCATCTGGCCGCCGGTCGAGCCGACCGACTCGATCGCGGCAGCGCGATACGGGGTGAAGCCGGAGCGGATCATCGTGGGGATTGTCACGATCCCGACCGCGAGCACGTTGGCAACCGCGCTTCCCGAGATCATCCCGAACAAGGCCGAGCCCACCACTGCGATCTTGGCGGCGCCGCCCCGGAAGCGGCCCATCAGCGACATCGAGAGATCGGCGAAGAAGTCAGCGCCGCCGGTGCGCGCCAGCACCTGGCCGAGAATCGTGAAGGGTATGACGATCAGCACCGCAACCTGGAGGATGGGACCAACCGCGCCGTTGAGGTCGAGCGCGACGTAGGTGACGAGACGTTGTGGCGAGACGTAACGGGTCTGGAAATCCCCAGGCAGATGCGGGCTGATGTAGATGTAGACTGCGATCGCGAGGATCATGCTGACGAAGCCCCACCCGCTGACCCGGCGGCTCGCCTCGAAGATCAAGGCGACCAGAACGATGCTGATGAGAAGGACGTCGAGGGGCATCATCGAAGCTTCAAGCGTCAGGTGCTCGTAGCGCACAGTGATGTAGCCCCACACGGCGAGTGACAGGACCACCGCCGGCCAGTCCGACCAGTGCCGCTTGCGTGCGGTCTCGACGACGAAGGCGAGCGCCAGCGTCAGGCCAAGGCAGATCGTCAGCAATTGCTCGGTGTAGAGCGACAGTCCCGCCATGCGCGGGATGTCGAGCACCCACAGGACCACAGCCGCGACCAGCAGCGACTGGAAAACGTTGGTCCAGAAGACGGTCGCCCGCGACGCAGCCGAGACGAACTCGGTTGTGTTGGGAACGATGCGTTCTTCGCTCACCCTTTACTCGCCCGGCGGCTTATTTGGCGACAATGTTATTGTCCTTGAAATATTTCAAGGCGCCGGGGTGATAGGGCAGGTTGTATTTCTTGTAGAGCGCCGCCGCCGAGAACTCGCGCAATGCCGGCTGGACGGTAACCAGCTCGGCCTTGTTGGCCTCCAGCGTCTCGATGATCTTATAGACGACCTCGTCCTTCACCTTGGCGTTGGTGAAGATCATGTTGTCCCACGTGTAGACGTCCATCGGCTTCTCGACACCGACGAAGAACGGGTTAGGCTGTGCCGGTGTCAGGTAGCCTTCCGGCAGGATCTTCCGCGCCGCCGCGATGCCGCTCGCGGGGATCTCGAGCGCGCGAATGCCGCCGACAGTGACGTCCACCTCGCGTACCTTCGGCGCGCCGAACGCGAAGAAGAACATGTCAGCTTGCCCGGAAGCGAAATCGTCAGCGCCGCGGATCACGTTGGGGATCAGCACCGGCCTGACATCTTTTTCGGTGAGGCCGCCAGTCGCCAGGATCGCTCGGACCATCGGATCGATCGTCTTCATCGCCGAATAGCCCATGCCGACCTTTTTGCCCTTGAGGTCGGCCATGGTGCGCATGTTGGTGTCCTTGCGCACCCAGAACGCGCCGCGCAATGGATGCAGCGAGCCGATCAAGCGGATGTCCGGCGCGCTTTGCTTGGCGGCGACCACTTCGAAGATGTTGGCGATGCCGAACTCGGCTTCACCGCGGCTGATCAACGGGATCAGGACCGACTCGCCAGCGGTCGGCTGCACCACGACGTTGAGGTTCGCTTTTTCCTTGAGCACCTTGGCGACCGCCGAACCGGACGTGTGGTTGAGCGTCCCCGGCTGCATGGTGGCAAAGCCGTAGGTTTGCGCAGCGGCGACGTTCGCGCCGAGCAGGATCGAGGCGAAACCGATGGCGAAGGTAATTGGTCGGAAAACCGCCAGTCGTGACTGAGGCATTTGCTCCCTCCCTGATTGTTCTCGTTTTGGATTACCGCCGCGCCGTTCGAGCGGTGCAGTCCGGCTTGCCCTCGAAGCAATTTTGCACAGTATGGAAAACAACGCGAGGTTCTGCGTTATAGATTCCGCTGCCTTCGGCGGGACCGTGCCCACCCATTCATGACAGGCGTTGCAACACAGGACTTCAGGAGGGCTTCATGCAAATGCAGCAGCTAAGCGCCGGCCGCGGTGCGCTTACCGCAGTGCGGACGGGCGAGGGCCCGGACCTGGTTTTGTTGCATTCGCTGCTCGCCGACCGGCACGCTTTCGACGCGGTACTGCCGGCGCTTGCAGCCAAACACAGGGTCACGCTGTTTAATTTGCCTGGTTTCCACGGATCGCAGCCGGCAATGCTGGCGTTGATGGATGCCTATATCGCCGTGATCGAGGATGGCTTCGAGGAGTTCGGGATCGCCAGGGACTCCATTCTGATGGGCAATGGATTTGGCGGCACTATTGCGCTGGCGTTTGCGCTCGCGCACCCGGAGCGCATGTCCAAGCTCGTCCTCAGCGACGCCGCTGCCGCATTTCCTCCGTCGGGCCGGGAAGCCTTTGCAACCATGGCAGAGAAAGTTGCCGATGGCGGCCTCGGCAGCATCGCGGAGATTGCGGCCAAACGTGTATTCTCGCCGGCTTATCTCGCGGCGCATCCGGAAAAGGTCGAGGAGCGAACAAAAGTCCTGCTCGAGATCGATCCGAAGGCTTTTCAGGCCGCCTGCAGGATTCTGCAGGAAACCGATCTCGTGCCTTTGCTGCACCATCTTAAAGTACCGACACTGGTCGTCTGCGGCGAATTCGATCAGGCCACCCCGCCGGCGCTCAACAAGCAAATCGTCGAGAAAGCCCCCGGCGCCCGTTACATCGAATTGCCGGGCTGCGGCCATTGCCCGCCGCTCGAGCAGCCGCAGCAGTTTCTGGCAGCGATCAAGGAGTTTGTCGGGCTGTAAATTTATTTGCGGTCGAAATGCTGGATTACAACGTTCATTCGTGCGCAAGCGGGAATCCACTCGACTGGGTCCCGGGGACGAACGGGAAAATTCAGCCGAGCGCCGCGAGCACGGCCTTTGTGATCGCGGCCGTTCCGTCTGTGCCGCCATACTCCATCGGCTTGATGCCGCCGCCATAGGCCTTGTCCACCGCGGCTTCAATCCGCTGCGCTGCCTCCGCCGCCGGCTGGTGATCGTGCTTGGCGGCAAGCCAGTCGAGCATCATCGCGGCGGACAGGATCATCGCAGTTGGATTGGCCTTGCCTTGCCCCATGATGTCGGGCGCGGTGCCATGGCACGGCTGGAAGACCGCGTGCTTGTCTCCGATATCCGCTGAGGGCGCAATGCCAAGGCCGCCGATGAGTCCGGCCGCAAGATCTGAAAGAATGTCGCCGAAGATGTTTTCCATCACCATCACGTCGAAATCCCAGGGTCTGCGCACCATCAGCGCGGCACAGGCATCGACATAGACGTGATCCGTCCTGACGCCTGGAAAGTTCTTTGCGCGCTCGTCGAAAATCGAGCGGAAATAGGCGTAAGCCTTGAATGCATTGGCTTTGTCGACGCAGGTCAGAAGGCCGGGCTTACCGCGTTTCTTTCGCCTTTCGGCGAGGCGCAGCGAGAAATCGAACAGGCGCTGCGACGTCTTTCGGGTGATCACCAGTGTCTCGCGCGCCTCATCCGTGGTGACGACGCCTTTCCCCATCGATGCGAACAGGCCTTCGGTCGACTCGCGGATCAGCACAAAGTCGATGCCCCGCTCGTGCGCGTTCACGATTGGACTTGGGACGCCAGGTATGAGCCGCGCGGGCCGCACGCCGGCATAGAGGTCGAAGATGAAGCGCAGCTCGACCTGCGGCATGATCTCAGTGTTGTCGGGATATCGCACGCTCGGCAGTCCGCAGGCCCCGAGCAGAATGGCGTCAGCTTCCTCGCACAGTTTGACGGTCGAATCCGGCATCGACTTGCCGGTTTCCCTGTAGTGCCCGGCACCGGCCGCGCCTTCGGTGAAGCGGAATTGTAGGCTTGGGGTGCTCGCTTCGATGCGCCGCAGAATCTCGAGCGCGGGAGCCATCACCTCGGTGCCGATTCCGTCACCCGGGAGTACGGCAATATGGAAAGCTGTATTGGCGGTCATCGATTTTTCCGGATGGCATTGTGCAGTTCGCGGCGCTAATGAATACGCCCGCGCGTCCGCGCGCAAGGGATCATTGAGGGGAGTCCATGCCGCGCTTTGCCGCCAATCTCGGCTATTTGTTCACCGAACGGCCATTGCTCGAAAGGATTGATGCGGCCGCAGCCGCCGGCTTCAAGGCCATCGAGCTGCAATTTCCTTACGACGTGCCTGCGGCCGCGGTGAAGGCCGCGATACAAAAAAACAAGCTCACCATTCTGGGCCTGAATACACCACCCGGTCGCGAAGGCGAATTCGGACTCGCTGCCGTGCCGGGGCGCGAGAAGGATTGGCAGGCGCTGTTTAACCGCGCGTTCGATTATGCGAGCGAGATTGGCGCCAGCGCGATTCATTGCCTCGCGGGCAAGGTCGCGCCGGAGCAGCGCCGGCGGCCGACTTGGGTGTTCATTGAAAACCTTGCCGTTGCCGCCGACCGCGCGGCGGCAAGGAACATAAACTTGCTCATAGAGCCGATTAACGGTCGCGACCGGCCGAATTATTTTCTCAATCATGTGGAGCACGCGGCCAATGTTATCGCAAAGGTCGGCAAGCCAAATATCCGCATGCAGTTCGATTTCTATCACGTGCAGATCGTCGGCGGTGACCTGATTCATCGTCTCGAGAAATTCCTTCCTGTGGTTGGCCATTTGCAATGTGCGGCGGTGCCGTCGCGTCATGAGCCGGACGAGGGAGAGGTCAATTACCCCGCCGTATTCGAAGCGGTCGACAAACTTGGCTATCGGGGTTGGATCGGCGCCGAATATCGCCCGCGCGGCCGCACGGAGGATGGCCTCGGCTGGGCGCGCGAGTACGGCGTGACGCCCGCGCATAAATAGCCGACCGATCATCAAACTTCTTGAAAACTCACGCTTTTTTTCTTGCCTGCGA
Source organism: Pseudomonadota bacterium (assembly GCA_046731635.1). Classification (GTDB taxonomy): domain Bacteria; phylum Pseudomonadota; class Alphaproteobacteria; order Rhizobiales; family Xanthobacteraceae; genus Pseudolabrys. Next base: position 7,192 of record JBKPLN010000187.1, read on the forward strand.
AGCGGGCGTTGCTAGATTGGCGGTATGTGGGAACCCAAGGAAAACAATCCGGAGATTCAAACGACAGCAAGCGGTCGTCCGCTGAAGGATGCTGTTCGCGAGGCGCGCATCGAAGCCGCCGAACGCTCGGGAGTCGTCGTCGATCTGCGTGACGCCGACGTTGCGCGGCTTGAGCTTCTCAACGATGCACTGGATCCTTTGTTCAAGGAAATTCCTGACGATATCGAACTGTTCGATCGCGGTGTCAGCAAAGGTGACGTGCCGCGGCTCTGGATCGATGTCGTCGCACACGTGGAAATGGGTCGCGACAAGCGGCAATACCGTTTCTTGCAGGATACCCGCTACGGACGCGCAATCCTCGCGGAATCCTACGAGGTGCCGGCAATTGTGCAGGCAATCACGCGTTACGTGGCAGGCCGAATGATCGAACGCGAGCGCGTCCTCTCAGGCGATGCGACCGGCGGCGTCGCGCAGTCGGTCTTGCGGCGGCTGCGAAACAAGCGTCGCTGGCGCGCTGTCCGCACTTTCATCTACGGCCTCTTGGCTGGCATCGCGGTCCTGTTCGCGCTCGCCATGCTCACCGGTTCGCACTCCTAGCCAATCAGCGTGAAGCGTCTTTGTTGCGCGACCTCGCCCGAGGAACTGAGGCCGCGCGATATCATTTCGCACCGCCAGGCACCCCGGCTGCCGTCGATCCGGTACAGATTATAGGCGGCAGCGTCCTTGTCGCTGCCGGGAACGGTTGATGCTGACGGTACGCCGACAGCCGGCAGCCTCGTGCCATTCGGCCCTTCCAGCCAATTGATCATGTGAAGATGGTCATGTCCGTGCAGCACAAGGTCTGCGCCGTGCGCCGCGATTACGCGTTTCAATACATGGGCGTCGAGCAGCCGCTTGTGCTGCGGCGCCTCGGTGACGGGCGGATGATGGATCAATACGATCCGAAAGACATTTTCCGTGGCGAGTTTGTTGAGCGTCGCGGCAAGTTCGGCCAGCTGTTTTGCCCCCAGCCATCCGGTCGCCAGGAAGGGCGCGGTTGGCACACCGGTTGAGAGGCCGATCAGCGCGACGTTGTTGCGCCGACGGATAAAGGGAAAGCCACCGATTCCCTCGTCATCGCTCATGTAGGGGCTCCATTGGCGCGTTGCGAAGACCGCCGCCTCACGCACATAAATGTCGTGGTTGCCCGGCACGAACGTTACGTCCTGGCTGGAGCCCAGGTGCTCAAGCCAGTCGCGCCCTTGCGGGAATTCCGCTGCAAGGCCGATATTGGCGATGTCGCCGGTGACCGCGACGTGGTCGGATGTTTGCGCCTTCAAGTCGGCGACGATTGCGGCAAGGGTGTCCGCATTATGGATAAAGCGCCTTTTCTTTTGCCAATTGATGTAGCCGGTGACGCGCTTGCCGATCAGCTCGCTCCAGCTGGGCATTGGGAGGGGGGCGAGATGGGGATCGGAAAGATGCGCGAGGGTGAACATTGTGTCTGTCATGCCCGGCCTTGTGCCGGGCATGACCGTTATAGAAACATCTCAGAAAGTTGCACTATGAACTGCCAATCAAAATGCCGGCAACAAAAACAAGCGTGCCGCCGACCACCACCTGGAATGCCGCCTGAAGGAAAGGCGTATCCATGAACCGCGTGCGGATCCACGAGATCGCAGCCAACTCGAGCACGACGACCAGAATCGCGACCGCAGTCGCGACATAGAAGTCGGGAATCAGGTAAGGCAACGTATGGCCAACTCCCCCGATGGTCGTCATCAGCCCGCACACTGTGCCGCGCAACCAGGGCGTGCCGCGGCCGGTGAGGGAGCCGTCATCCGAGAGCGCCTCGGCGAAACCCATGGAGATGCCGGCGCCAACAGAGGCCGCCATCCCGATCAGAAAAGTCTCCCAGGTATTGTGCGTGGCGAAGGCCGCGGCAAAGAGCGGTGCGAGTGTCGAAACCGATCCGTCCATGAGTCCGGCGAGGCCAGGCTGGACATATTGCAGGACGAACATGCGTCGCGCGGTTTCGTCCTCCTTGGCCCGCGTGCCCTTGGTCAGGATTTCCTGGCTCAGTTTGTGCGCGAGACTCTCGTGCCCAGCTTCGGCCTCAGCCAGCTCCACCAGCAACTGGCGCACCGAGGCGTCGCGCGCATTGGCCGCTGCCTTGCGGTAATACCGCTCGGCCTCATATTCCATGTTCTCGGCGAACTTGCGCACCTCTTCGAGTCCGAGAGGCCTCGTCAGCCAAAGAGGCTGCTTGGGATGCAGGAAGCCTTTCACGTCCTGGCGGCGGATGAGCGGCAGATAATCGCCAAACTTCTTGCGATAGAGATCGAACAGCATTGTGCGGTGATGCACTTCCTCCTCCGCCATCTCATCGAATACTTTTGCGGAGGCGGGAAACTGCTCACGCAGGCCTTCCGCAAAGCCCCGGTAGATGCGGCTGTCCTCCTCCTCATTTGTTATTGCAAGTGCCAGAACTTCCTGTTCGCTGAGGTCGGAAAAACGTTTCACTGAGGTACCTTTCGCCTTGGGCGGTGAGGATTTTCTTATATTAGAAGTATTCTAAAGTGGAAACAGCCGTTTGCACTTGTCCGCAGGGCTGTCGATAAATCGCGACACGCCGGAGAAACTTGCCAAATGGCATTGCAGCGCCTTCATCGCCGACTGGAGCCCGTAATCAGCCGAGGGCTGCATTTGTATTGGCGGTTCTCGCGCGCCGCGACGCTGGGCACACGCGCCATGGTGGTCGACGGGACCGGCCGTATTTTTCTGGTCAAGCATTCCTATGTCGACGGATGGCATCTTCCCGGCGGGGGCGTTGAGACGGGGGAAACTCTTCTCGAGGCCCTCGCGCGTGAACTTGCCGAAGAAGGCAACATCCGGCTTGGCGGTGCGCCTCAGCTCTTCGGGATCTACTTCAACAAACGGATATCGCGGCGCGATCACGTGGCGCTCTTCATTGTTCGTGATTTCAGACAGGACGGAAGCCCGCGCCCCAACCATGAAATTGTCGAACACGGGTTCTTCCCGGTCGATGCATTGCCGGAAGACACAACTCGAGCCACGCGTGCCCGCGTGGCAGAAGTGTTTGGTGGTGCGGCGATCAGTGAGTTGTGGTGAGGCCTAGCCGAAGCGCGCGCGATCATGCGGCGACGCGAAGTCGAGCCGCGGACCGACGGGAACAATGCCGGTCGGGTTCACCTGCCGCTGGCTTCCGTAATAGTGCCGCTTGATCTGCTCGATGCTCACCGTCTCGGCAACGCCCGGCACCTGATAGAGGTCGCGCACATAGTTCGACAGGTTCGGATAGTCCGAGATGCGTCGCCAGTTGCATTTAAAATGCGAGTAGTAGACGGCGTCGAAGCGGACCAAGGTAGAGAACAGCCGCCAGTCGGCCTCCGTGATCGCGTTTCCGACCAGGTAGCGGTGCTGTGACAGAATCTGCTCAATCTCCTCCAGCGTATCGAAAACGTTACGAAATGCCTGCTCGTAGGCGGCCTGCGTCGTGGCAAAGCCTGCGCGATAAACGCCATTGTTGATGTTCGGGTAGACAAGATCGTTGAGGCGGTCGATCTCCTCACGCAGGTTTTTCGGATAATAATCGGTGTGCACGTTGGTAAACGCATCGAACGCCGAGTTCAACATGCGGATGATTTCCGGCGATTCGTTACTGACGATCGTCTTGCGCTTCTTGTCCCAGAGCACCGGCACGCTCACACGGCCCGAGTAACGAGGATTGGCCAGCAGATAAATTTCAGACAGCTTGTTTTTCCCGTTCACCCCATCGCCGGTCGACCGTTCCGGCTTGTTGAACGTCCAGCCCTCGCGCCCCATGTCGGGCGAAACATTCGACAGCGAGATTACGTTCTCGAGCGCCTTGAGCTTGCGGAAAATAACGGTCCGATGAGCCCACGGGCAGGCGAGCGAAACATAGAGGTGATAGCGGCCGGCTTCGGCAGGAAAACCGTCTTCGCCGGAAGGGCCGGCACTTCCGTCCGACGTAACCCAGTTGCGGAATTGCGTGGTCGGCCGGATAAAATGGCCTTCTTTCGTGCGCGAAACATCGTCCTGCCAGACGCCGTCGACCAGAAGTCCCATACCTTTTGCTCCATTTGCAGGTCTAGCACCCGAGTTGGGGGTCGAATTAAACAATATCAATCGCATTTTGCCATGATCGTCATGGCTGGGCTTGTCCCGGCCATCCACGTCTTTTATGCGTGAGCACCAAAGTCGTGGATGCCCGGCACAAGGCTTGTGCTCAGGCCGGCCGAAGGCCGGACCCGAGTGCCGGGCGTGACTGCTTGGGTGCTGGGGACGCAATGAGCGAGTTGGCGCTGACCATCATGCCGGAGACCGCGGCCGACGCGGTTGCCATCGAGCGCCTGCATGAGCGCACTTTCGGACCGGGGCGTTTTGCGCGGACGGCATTCCGTATCCGCGAGGGCGGGGGTCATGTTCTGGAATTATCGTTTACCGCGCGGATCGGCACGTTGATGGTAGGATCGGTACGGCTGACACCGATTTGCATCGGCGACACGCCTGCGCTTTTGCTGGGCCCGCTGACGATCGAGCCACCGTTCCGTTCGCACGGTGTCGGCACCGCGCTGGTCAAGCGTGCCCTTGCCGAGGCGAAAGCCAAGGGTCACAAGCTCGTTGTTCTGGTCGGTGACGAGCCGATTTATGCGAAATCAGGCTTCAAGCGCATTCCGAGGGGGCAGGTGAAAATGCCCGGTCCGGTCGATCCGGCCCGACTGCTGATCGCCGAACTTGCGTCAGGTGCCTTCGACGGCGTGTCCGGCATGATCCGCCCGGATTGGGACAAATAGGTCAAATCGTTTGCCGTTCGTCCCCGCGAAAGCGGGGACCCAGCGCTCTGTGCTGGATTCCCGCGTGCGCGGGAATGAACGGTTTTATCGCCCCTCTCTCGCCCAGGTCGCGGCGAGAGACCCGATCAGCAGCAACAGTCCGATGAGACCCGCGAAGATCGGCAGGACCCCAATGCCGCGCACCACGCTGGCGTCCCGCATCTTCAGGCCGATCCAGTCGTCCCCCTTGAAGGTCGTGCTGGTGCGCACGGGCACTACGCGCGGCACGCTGATGCGATCGCCTTCTGCAACCCGCCGGGCGTCTCCACCCGTGGCATTGGTCAATGCATCCAGTACTTCCGTCGTCGAGGTCACTTCGGTGAACTCGCGCGGATTAGCCGGACCTACGTTTGTCAGGGCCGTAAGCTTGCCATCGGTCGCGCGCCAGAGGCCCAGTTCGTTGGCAGTCGTCGCCGCGCGCCATAGCCCCGGCTCGACCTGCTGCAGATCAATCTGACGGGTTTCGCCGCTCGGCGAGGTGAGCGTTACCCGATTGACGCTGTCCGCCATCGTCTGACGCTGCACCGTGAGATCGCGACCGTGGACAATCAGCCGCAAGGCTTCTTCCTCCAGGTCCGGCTGCTTCATCAGCCAGTGCGACAGCCGGCGCAGAAGATCGAGATGCGGCCCGCCACCCTCATATCCGCGCGCCCAAAGCCAGATGTGATCCGACAACAGCAGCGCCACGCGCCCTTCGCCCTCGCGAGCCAGCACGAGGAGCGGCTTGCCGTCCGGGCCTTGCATCACGTTAGTGCCGGTGCTGCGCTTGATGTCCACCAGACGGAACCACTGGCTCCAGTGCGGAGGATCGGTGTCCGAGCCTTCCAGCTTGCGCGTCACGGGATGCCGCTGGCCGGCTTCGGTAAGCCGGGCATAGAAGCTGCGCTCGGTTATCTCACCGGTCGGCTCGGCGGGTAGGATGCCGTCGAGCGGCGTCCGCCAGATGCTTGTCGGGCTCGCATAGTCTGGCCCCGCGGCGATCAACACCGCGCCGCCATCGCGCACATATTTTGCGATGTTGTCGAAATAGATGAGCGGCAATACGCCCTGCCGGGCATAGCGATCAAATATGATCAGCTGGAATTCCGCAATCTTCTGCTGGAAAAGCTCGCGCGTGGGAAACGCAATCAGCGAGAGTTCGTTGATCGGCGTGCCGTCCTGCTTTTCCGGCGGTCGAAGGATCGTGAAATGCACCAGGTCAACCGAGGCGTCCGACTTGAGCAGATTCCGCCAGGTGCGCTCGCCCGCATGCGGCTCGCCGGAGACGAGCAGCACACGCAGCTTGTCGCGCACGCCGTCGATCGAGATGACTGCGCGGTTGTTGACCTGAGTAAGTTCGCGTTCGAGGGGAGACGCCTCGATCTCGACGATGTTCGGTCCCGCGTGCGGGATCGGCACATTGAACTTGATGTCGGTGTGCACCGTGACCACGCGCTTTTCGAGAACTTCGCCATCGCGTCGCACGGTGACTTCGGCGGCACCAATCCTGGCGCCCTGGTCCTCGATGCGGAAGCCGATGGTTTGCGATTGGCCGACGATGCCGAAGCGCGGAGTGCGTGTAAGCACGACCCGGCGATCGATTTCATCTTTCTGGCCGGTAATCAGCGCATGCAGGGGCGCGGAAAATCCCAGCGTGGAAGCATCGGCGGGCACATCATGAACGCGGCCATCGGTGATCAGGACGGCGCCCGCGACGCGATCAGGCGGCACATCGGCGAGCGTCGACGACAACGCGGTGAACAGCTTGGTGCCATCGGTTTCGCCGTCGGCGGCGCCGGCTTCGGCGACGCGGATCTCGAGTCCCGGAATGCGCTTGAG
>JBKPLN010000188.1:0-5380 GCA_046731635.1 Pseudomonadota bacterium
AGGCCGTCGAGCGTGCGGTGTGGAAGGTCACGTTGCCTTCGACCTTCTGCATGACCTGATGGATGTGACCGTTGAGCACGGTCACAGAGCCGAATCTTTTGAGATAACCGAGTGCGCGGGCGCCATCTTCCGTGCCCCACCCCCAATCCGGATAGACGGTCCACAACGGGGTGTGCGCGAACACGACGATCGGCTGCGACGCCGAGCGGCCTTTCACGTCGTCCTCGAGCCATTCAAGCTGCTCGTTGCCGAGGTTGCCGAGACCCCCGGCCTTCAGATCGACGACATTGACCAGACCGATGAAGTGGACGCCGTTGGCATCGAAGCTGTACCAGCCCGCACCCTTGGTGCCGCGTCCGTAGCGTTCGAGATAGAGCTTGCCGCGTTCGTCGTCGATGAGATCGTGCTCGCCCGGCACATAGTGCACATCGAGCCGCGCCTGCGAAATGATCCGCTCGGCGTCATCGAATTCGGACGGTTTCGACAGATGCGAGATGTCGCCGGTGTGGATCATGAACGACGGCTTGACCACGAGTGCCTTTACCCGCCCCATCGCTTCTTCCAGCGTGCCCTTGACGTTGGGATTGGCCGGCTTGTCGAAGCCCATGTGGCTGTCGCTGATCTGCAGGAAGGTGAGGCCTTTGCTGTGCTGGGCGACCGCCTCATCGATGATCCCAAGCGAACTCGGCACTCCCCCGGCGAGGGTCCACAACACCCCGGTTCCGGCCCAGGTCATGCATTCGAGTACTTTGCGGCGGCTTGGGCCTTCGTCGTGATTGGTCATTTCCGGTCTCCCTGCAATTGGCTGCACGGGGGACTGGATCGGGCTTCATCAAGATTTATTCCCGAGCCACTTGGGCGAAGGACGGCGCAATGCGATATATCCTAAGGTCATGAAATTCCTCGATGAAGCCAAGGTGTACATAGCGTCCGGCGCGGGCGGCAACGGCTGCGTGTCGTTCCGGCGCGAGAAATTCATCGAGTTCGGCGGGCCGAACGGAGGCGATGGCGGAAAAGGCGGGGACGCGGTGGTCGAAGCCGTGAATGGTCTCAATACTTTGATTGATTACCGATACCAGCAGCACTTCAAGGCGCAGCGCGGCGGTAATGGCATGGGCAAGGACCGCGCCGGCGCCAACGGCAAGGATGTCGTTCTCAAGGTGCCGATCGGCACCCAGGTCTACGAAGAAGACGGCGAGACGCTCCTCGCCGATCTCACTGAAGTAGGCCAGCGTGCGACGATCGCCAAGGGCGGCAATGGCGGCTTCGGCAATGCGCACTTCAAGTCGTCGACCAACCGCGCGCCGCGTCATGCCAACCCCGGGCAAACCGGCGAGGAACGCACGATCCGCCTGCGGCTGAAGCTGATCGCGGATGCCGGGCTGATCGGCCTGCCGAACGCGGGCAAGTCAACTTTCCTGGCCGCCGTTAGCGCGGCGAAGCCGAAGATCGCCGACTATCCGTTCACGACGCTGCATCCCCAGCTCGGCGTGGTGAAAGTGGACGAGCGCGAGTTCGTGCTCGCCGACCTTCCTGGGCTGATCGAGGGCGCGCACGAAGGCACTGGCCTCGGCGACCGCTTCCTTGGTCACACCGAACGCTGCCGGGTGTTGCTGCATCTTGTCGACGGCACAATCGAGGATGCCGGCGCCGCCTACCGGACGGTGCGGGCGGAACTGGAAGCGTATGGACAAGGGTTGAGCGAAAAACCCGAGATCGTTGCGCTCTCGAAAGCCGACGCAATGACTCCTGAATTGATCAAGGTTCAGAGCGCAAAGCTGAAAAAGGCTTGCAGGAAAACGCCGCTTGTACTCTCGGCGCAATCGGGCGAAGGCGTGCAGGAGACTTTGCGTGCGCTCGCCAGGATCATCGATGCGGCGTGCGAAGACACCGACATCAAGGAAGAAGCGTAGCGAGTGACGCCCTGCCGTTCGTCCCGCGCGATGTGGGCAGCTTTCATCTCCGTTCATTCCCGCGTAAGCGGAATCCAGAGCACCGAGTAGCTATATTTGTAATCTGGGTCCCCGCTTTCGCGGGGACGAACGGGCGGGCGTCAATCCCGGATCGCTCAATAGGACTTCGGCAGGCCGAGCACTTTCTCGGCGATAAAGCACAGGATCAGTTGCGGGCTGACCGGCGCAAGCCGCGCAATCATCACTTCGGGCATATAGCGCTCGACGTGAAATTCCTTGGCGTAGCCCATTCCGCCGTGTGTCATTACCGCGGTCTCGCAGGCAGAAAAGGCCGCTTCGGCGGCAAGATATTTCGCAGCATTTGTTTCGGCGGCGCACGGGGCGCCGCTGTCATAAAGTGATGCCGCCTTGAATGCCATGAGGTTGGCGGCTTCAAGATCGATCCAACATTTCGCCAGCGGATGCTGGATGGCCTGGTTCTGGCCGATAGGGCGGCCAAATACGATCCGCTCGCGCGCATAGGCGGCGGCCTTGCGCAGGGCGGCGCGGCCAAGGCCGACGGCCTCCGCCGCGATCAGAATGCGCTCGGCATTCATGCCGTGCAGAATGTATTCGAAGCCCTTGCCCTCCTCGCCAATCCGATCACCGACCGGCACTGGCAGCGCCTCGATGAACAGTTCATTGGAGTCGACGGCACTGCGGCCCATCTTGGCAATTTCACGCACGTCGACATGATTGCGATCAAGCGCCGTGTAGAAGAGACTCAAGCCTTCCGTTTTCCGCTTGACCGATTCGGCCGGCGTGGTGCGCGCAAGGATCAGCATCTTGCTCGCCACCTGCGCGGTCGAGATCCAGATCTTCTGTCCAGAAAGCAGATAGTGGTCGCCCTGGCGAACCGCCTTGGTTTTCAGGTTGAGAGTATCAAGACCCGCATTCGGCTCGGTGACGGCAAAGCACGCCTTGTCCTCGCCCGCGATCAGGGGCGGCAACATGCGCTTCTTCTGCTCGTCGGTGCCGAATGTCACCACCGGACTGAGGCCGAAGATATTCATATGCAGCGCCGTGGCGCCCGAGAGACCCGCACCGGATTGCGCAACTGTCTGCATCATCACGGCTGCTTCGGTGGCGCCAAGACCCGAGCCGCCGTAGGCCTGCGGGATGGCAATGCCGAGCCAGCCTTGCTCGGCGAAAGCGCGATGGAAATCGTGGGGGAAGCCGCCTTCGCGATCCCGTGCCAGCCAGTATTCGTCAGGGAAGCGCGCGCAAATCTTCTCGATGGCCGCACGGATCGCTTGCTGTTCAGCCGAGAAGGAAAACTCCATGTCCCATCTTGCCCCGGCCGATCACGAAAATGTAGCCGTTCGCCACTGGTTCACTGCGCGAGCCTGCGGCATTCTAGAAAAACACAGGGACGACGGGAGACAAAACGCATGCAGACCCGCGCCGCGGTGGCCTGGCAGGTCGGCAAGCCGCTCGCTACCGAGACGATCGAGATCGAAGGTCCGAAGGCGGGCGAAGTGCTGGTTGAGATCAAGGCAACGGGGATCTGTCACACCGATGCGTACACGCTCTCCGGCGCAGATCCGGAGGGCCTGTTTCCCGCGATCCTCGGGCACGAAGGCGCGGGCATCGTGCGTGAGATCGGCAGCGGCGTGACGTCGCTCAAACCCGGCGATCACGTTATTCCGCTCTACACCCCTGAATGCCGGCAATGCAAAACCTGCCTGTCACGCAGGTCAAATCTTTGCACCGCCATCCGCGCCACCCAGGGCAAGGGCGTGATGCCGGACGGCACCAGCCGCTTTCGATGCGACGGCGATCCGGTCTTCCACTACATGGGCTGCTCGACTTTTTCGAATTTCACGGTGCTGCCGGAGATTGCGCTTGCCAAAGTTCGCGAAGACGCACCGTTCGACAAGATCTGTTACATCGGCTGCGGCGTGACGACGGGGGTGGGCGCCGTCATCAACACTGCCAAGGTCTGGCCAGGCGCGAACGTCGCCGTGTTTGGCCTTGGCGGCATTGGCCTGAACGTCATCCAGGGGGCGCGCATCGTCGGCGCCGACAAGATCATCGGCGTCGACACAAATCCGGCCAAGCGCGCCATGGCCGAGAAATTCGGCATGACCGACTTCATCAATCCCGACGAGGTCGGCCGCGACAAGGTAGTGCAGGCGGTCATTGATTTGACCGGCGGGGGCGCCGACTTCTCGTTCGAATGCATCGGCAACGTCGGCACCATGCGGCAGGCCCTGGAATGCTGTCACCGCGGCTGGGGCGAGAGCGTCATCATCGGCGTGGCGGGAGCGGGCCAGGAGATCTCCACGCGCCCGTTCCAGCTGGTTACGGGACGCGTGTGGCGCGGCACGGCGTTCGGCGGGGCGCGCGGGCGCACGGACGTCCCCAAGATCGTCGACTGGTACATGGAGGGAAAGATCAATATCGACGATCTGATCACGCACACCATGCCGCTCGACCAGATCAACGATGCTTTCGACCTGATGCACGAAGGAAAATCGATTCGCAGTGTTGTGATCTATTGAACCAGGGGTGAGGTTTCGCCCTCACTGAAAAATACGAAACGAGGAAACACCATGATCTTTCTCAGAGCCGCTGCCCTTTTTGTCTTTGTGACGTGCTCTTTCGCCGCCGGTGCCGCCGACTACCCGGCGCCGAAGGAAGGGGATTGGGTCGCGCGCGACTTCAAATTCCACACCGGCGAGGTTCTGCCCGAGGTGCGCCTCCATTACAGGACGATCGGCAAGCCGGACGGAATTCCGATTGTTGTTCTGCATGGGACCGGCAGTTCCGGACAGAGCGTGCTGACGCCCGCCTTTGCCGGCGAATTGTTCGGGCCGGGGCAGCCGCTCGATGCCGAAAAATATTTCATCATCATTCCAGACGCGCTCGGCCACGGGAAATCGACAACCGTCCGACGGGCTGAAAACCAAATTTCCGCAATACAACTATGCCGACATGGTCGATGCGCAGTACCGCCTGGTTGCGGAAGGGCTCGGCATCAAGCACGTGCGCATGATCATCGGCAATTCGATGGGTGGCATGAACACCTGGCTGTGGGGTGAAAAATATCCCGGCTACATGGATGCACTGGTGCCAATGGCTTGCCAGCCAACCGCAATGGCGTCGCGCAACTGGATCTTGCGCCGGATCATGCTGGAGTCGATCCGCCAGGATCCCGAATACGCCAATGGCAATTATACCAAGCAGCCGAGTTCGATGAAGACCGCCAGCGCGTTCTTTGCCTTTGCCACGTCGGGAGGCACGCTCAACTACCAGAAGCAGGCGCCGACCCGCGCGCAGGCCGACAAACTGGTCGACGCGCGGCTCGCCGCGCCGTTCACCGCCGACGCCAACGACTTCGTCTACCAGTGGGAGGCCTCGCACGATTACAATCCGGCTCCCGCGCTGGAGAAGATCGAGGCGACGCTGTTGTTGATCAATGCCGC
>JBKPLN010000189.1:0-3406 GCA_046731635.1 Pseudomonadota bacterium
GTTCCTTCGCAGCGCCCAGTTCTGCGCCGCCGCTGCAAGTGCTGCAAGACCGATTGCGGTTTTAAGGGTTATCCAGATGAGGTCATAGAACGATCCACCTTTCGGGATATTCATCAGCAGACCGACGCCCTGCGGATCGAGCACAAATACGAATGGGACGAGGAATGCCGGTAATGTGTATTTCCAGGCCTGCAAGGTGGTGGCGTATGGATCACCGCCGGTGATGGCTGCGGCGGCGAATGGCGACAGCGCCGTCGGAGGCGATACCTCCGACAGAACCGCGTAGTAAAATATGAACATATGCGCCGCAAAGTCGGGGACGCCGAGTTTGGTCAAAGCCGGCGCGGCAATCACGGCGCAGATAATGTATGACGCGGTCACCGGCACAGCAAGCCCGATGATCCAGACCACGAGCGAAGTGTAGATCGCGGTCAGCAACAGGCTGCCGCCGGCGAAAGAAATCACGATCGACGAGAACTTCAGCCCGAGACCTGTCAGCGTGACGATGCCCACGATGATGCCCGCCGCTGCACAGGTCGTCGCCGCGCTCAGCACTCCGATAGAGCCATCGGCCATGGCGGCAGTAAGTTTTTTTGACGATGGGACGAGCTGCTGCCCGGCGGGCGTCAGACCAATGACTGCCAGAACTGCGATGACGAGCAAAACCAGCAATGGGAAGTAGGCTTCAAATGTCGCTGCAAACGCCGAAGCGCCGATCGGAGGAATTGTAAACAGCACCGCGGCGGCGAAGCCCACGAACAGGATTGGAAGCAGCACGTTGCGAGGACCGAGACTGGTGTCGGGCTGAAGCGCACTCATCGCAAACGCAAGGATGGTCGAGTAGAAAACCGAAAGCATCGGCGAATAGCCGATCACCATGAAGACCACGACCGCGACCAGCGATACGAAGTGGAAGCCGTAGCGCCTGGTCATCTCCCAGACCGACATTTCGGGCTTGAAGACCACTTCGTGCGCGCCGAAACGCAGCGAGTCGAGTTCAACCATGAACAGTAGTGAAAGGTAGTAAAGGCACGTCGGGATGGTCGCCATCCAGATCACGTCGAGGTAACTGATCTTCAGAAATTCGGCGATCAGGAACGCAGCTGCCCCAAGCACGGGCGGGGAAATAATTGCGCCAAGTCCTCCCGCCGCCAGCAAGCCGCCTGCCGCGTTTTTCTCAAAACCGGCCTTGGCCAACATCGGATAGGCCACGGTGCCGATCATCACTGTCGTCGCAACTCCCGAGCCGGAAGGACCACCGAGAAGAAATGACGATGCCACCACCGCGCGGCCCGCACTCGATGGTTTGCCACCCATCACGGCCATGGAGAAATCGATAAAGAACTTGCCGGCGCCCGAATGCTGCAGGATCGCGCCGTAGATGGTGAACATGATGATCAGCGTGGCCGATACATCGATGGGTACGCCAAAAATTCCTTCCAGCGTGATGAACAGATGGCCGACCAGCCGGGATACATCGTAGCCGCGATGTGTCCAGGGCGGCGGCAAGCTGGGCCCGAAATAGGCATAAAGAATGAAGCAGACTGCAACCAGCGGCATGATCCAGCCGGTGGTACGCCGGGCGGCTTCCAGAACCAGCACAATGAAGATCGCACCGAGGATGACGTCCCATTTTTCCGGCACAGCCGCGCGGTCGGTGAAATCGTCGCCTTGCATTAACGCGTAGATGATTGTCGCAATACCGATAAGCGGTGGAACCACGTCGAACCACTGGATGCGATTGCGAAAGCGGTTCGCTACCGGAAACAGCAGGAAGCTCAGCAGCAGCACGAACGCGACGTGGGTGTAGCGCAACGGGATCGTGGGCACGATGTCGTAGGCGGCATAAAGGTGGAACAGCGACATGGCGACTGCGATCGCCATGACGGCCACTCCTGCCCAGCCCGAAAGACGGTTGGCGGCGCCCTCTTCCTGCTGGACATATTCCTCCGCCTTGCGGAGCTGTTCTTCGGAAATGACCTGCGCTTCGGCGCCCGCCTTGGTGTCTTCCGCCATTGTCCCCTCGCCTGGAAGCGGTGTGACCCCGCCTTATGGAAGCGAGGCTAGCATGGGCCATGGCGCCAGGAATACCTGCGGTCGCGGGCAGCCTGAGTGGCTATTCAGCGAGTGCTTGCGGGGGCTGTAGTCGAAGCAACCAGTTCGCCTTGTCTTGAACCGCCGGTGACGACAATGAAGGCAAGCAGGGCGACCATGGCGGTGGCGTAGATCGGAAGCATGATCCCCGAAAGTTTCCTGACGTCTTCCCTATCTTCGGCCGAGAGCCTGATGCGGCCATGGTGGCACATCGGTGCCTCCTTGAATTGCGCATGCAAGTCTATTGTTTGGCCGGCAATTTGTCTGCGGCCCTTTCCGTTGACCCTGCATCAGTCTGTCGTTACGTTTGCCGATGGGGTCCCCCGAAACCGCCCGCAAGGGGCTGATGACTCCTACCGCGCAAACACGGCGGTAGGAATCTGTCCGCCGCAGGGCGGCTTTTCTTTGCCCTGAGACATGGGAATTCATTCGATGGGCTATCTTATTGTGTTTCTGGGCGGCGGCATCGGGGCCGCGCTTCGGCATGGCTTCAATCTCGCCTTCGCGCGCCTGCTGGGCAACGCGTTTCCTCATGCAACTTTGTTCGAGAACGTCTCCGGCTCGATCGTGATGGGGATGCTCATCGCCTATTTTGCCTTCAAGGGCGGCATCACACAGCACTGGCAACTCTTTCTGACCACCGGCATTCTCGGCGGCTACACCACGTTCTCGACGTTTTCGCTCGATGTGGCGTTGCTATATGAGCGCAGCGAACTGGGACTGGCGGCACTTTATGTGGCGTTGTCGGTCGCGCTGTCGATTGGAGGTTTGTTCGCAGGTCTCGCGCTTGTGCGCAACCTCGTCTAGTCCATCGCCCGCAGGCCGAGTTTATCGAGCAGCGCGAGATCACGGTCTCGATTCGGATTTGGCGTGGTAAGCAGCTTTGGCCCGTAGAAGATCGAGTTGGCGCCGGCGACAAAGCAGAGAGCCTGCGTTTCCTCGCTCATGTCCTCGCGGCCAGCGGATAGCCGCACCATCGATGCCGGCATTGTGATGCGCGCAACGGCTATGGTGCGCACGAAGTCGAGCGGATCGAGGGTTTTGGTGTGGGCAAGTGGCGTGCCTTCCACCCGCACCAGCATGTTGATCGGCACACTTTCCGGGTGGACGGGCAGGCTGGCGAGCGTCGCAATCATCCCGACGCGGTCCTCGAGACTTTCGCCCATCCCGACAATACCGCCGCAGCAGACGTTGATGCCGGCCGCTCGCACATGCTCGAGCGTGTCGAGACGGTCCTGGTAGGTCCGCGTGGTAATGATCTCGCCGTAGAACTCAGGCGACGTGTCAAGATTATGATTATAGTAGTCAAGTC
>JBKPLN010000190.1:0-1686 GCA_046731635.1 Pseudomonadota bacterium
CATGTAGATTGCATAATCTTGGATCGCCTCAACGAGAAGGCGGTAAGGGCTATCGTCCGCTTTTGAAAAGCGAAACTTGCCAAGAATGTCCATTGCGCCTCAACCGCCGCGTGTGGAGAAGACTAACCCCTTTTGCCACCAATACGGCTCACGCTAAGAGGTTCCAGAAGGCGGCTTAGGCAGGTTATGTGTCCGGCCCTGTACGCTGGCTTACTCGCGGCGGCGCAGCCGTCGAGGTACGCTAAATGTTGCTGGTTCGGGTTGTTTTGTTTGGATTGTCATCAACCCTGCCTTCTTGTTGGCATAGTGCATCAACAGGTGTCGGGTACCTTGGTTCTTGAATGTCATTTGACACAGCTTGTCGGTTTTGGGTTAGAAGCAGACATTCGCGCCGCAAAATGCCATGTCCGCTTTAGCCCAAAGCGGACATTTCGGAGCGCAGTTGGAATGTCCACGCCGGCAAGCGCGGAGATTATGAAGGAAATCATCGCGCGCCAGATTCTCGACTGACGTCATCTACAGGAAAATCCCGATGGACCTGAACCTCGCCAAAACTTCCCTGGAACAAGACATTACCTTCGTGCGCAACGCCGGCCTGCAGGTGGTGGAGCTGAGGCCCGGTTACGTGAAGTGCCTTATGCCGTTCAGGAACAACGGCAATCACATTGGCAGCATGTATGCGGGCGCATTATTCACCGTTGCCGAGATTCCCGGCGGCGCGCTGTTCCTGTCGTCCTTTGACACCTCGAAATATTTCCCGATCGTCAAGGCCCTGAACATGGACTTCCTGAAGCCGGCCAAGAGCGATGTCACGGTCGAAATCAGCATGACCACGGACAGATCGCCGGCATCCAAACCGAGGCCGATTCAAATGGCAAGGCGGAGTTTGTGCTGAAGGGCGAGCTCAAAGACACCGCCGGCGTGGTTGTGGCGGAAAGCCACGGCGTCTGCCAGATCAGGAAAATCATTCGTTAGGACTCGACGTGCCGCTGCACCCCCAGCAATCGCGGACGAGATTATTGAGTAACCCCGATGTTTTCTGATCCCTCCAGCCGCAAACGCTTTAGCTATTTCCTCTTAGCGCGACCACGATTTGGCGGTGCTGGCGCTTCCCGAAGGTTTGCCCATCTCGTGTCAGACGGCTTACCGTTGATATAGCTGATTTCGGAGTTCGGCCACTTGCCGTTCATATAGAGCCAAGCAAGGCGACTTGCCGAATAAGGCCGACCACCAATGCGAATTTGATGATAACCCCTTCCATTTTTTGCGCCGGCTATAGCGTCAACAGGCGCGCGACTGCTAACGCTCACCCTCCACCGAAATATCCCAATTGAAGGGGCGTAACTCAGGACTTTGCGAAGTCGTTTAGCGGTCAGCATGGGCATCAAAATATCTCTCGAAACGCACGGTGAGCACCGGCAAACCAATCAAAGAGCTGAATGGCACGAGCCTAACAATGCTTGGAATGCGACATAGTTCCCTGTCGAATACTAAAACGTTCCCTCAACGGACCGCGAAGCCCATCATGTCCGCTATTGGCCCAAAGCGGACATCACTAGCTGCAATGCACATGTCCGCTTTTGATGCTGTGGACGGCTCCTCCAGCGGCGCGTGAGTGCCGTGGGTATGGTTGCGGTTGATGCAACCAGGATTGAAGGGGAGCCCCAGCATGCAAATGGTTAGGAC
>JBKPLN010000191.1:0-2789 GCA_046731635.1 Pseudomonadota bacterium
AGGCCAAGCAGCACGCCGATATAGGTGGCAACGCCCTTTCCGCCCTTAAATCTCAGCCAGACCGGAAAGAGATGGCCGAGAAACGCCCCAAGGCCCGCCATCAGCGCCGCATCGGGCCCGAAGTGCGCCGCCATAAGCACGGCGACCGTGCCCTTGAGGGCGTCACATAAAAGAGTGGCCACGGCCAGACCTTTGCGGCCGGTGCGCAAGACATTAGTCGCGCCGATGTTGCCCGATCCGATCGAACGGATGTCCGGACCGCCGGCGGCGCGTGTGAGCAGAAGCCCGAACGGGATCGAGCCGAGCAGGTAGCCGAAAACAAGCGCCAGTACGTTCATACGTATTCGTAGACAGTGCGCCCGGAAACGATGGTGCGAACCACGCGGCCCGTCAGCCGGGCTTCATCGAAAGGCGTGTTCTTGCACTTGGACTTCAATTCGTTCGGGTCAAGAACCCATGGCTGTTCTGTGTCGACGACGATCACGTCGGCAGGCGCACCGCTCTTCAGAGTGCCGCCAGGAAGGCCAAGCAACTCTGCGGGTCGCGTCGACATTGCGCGCAACAGCGTCGTCAAATCGATCTCCCCACCGTGGACCAGGCGCAAGCCCGCCGTGAGCATCGTCTCCAAACCGATCGCTCCCGGCGCCGCTTCTGCGAAGGGCAGTCGCTTGGTCTCGACATCCTGCGGATTGTGGTCGGACATGATCACGTCGACGAGGCCCGAGGCCACTGCTTCAACGAGCGCCTTTCGGTCGTCCTCGGCCCGCAACGGCGGCGTCAGCTTGAGAAAAGTACGATACGGCCCGATGTCGTTCTCGTTGAGCGTCACATGATTGATCGACGCAGAGGCAGTAACGTCGAGCCCGGCGTCCTTGGCGCGGCGCAACACTTCGAGCGTATCGGCGCAAGTGACCGAGGCGGCATGATATCGCCCGCCTGACAGGGCAACGAGGCGCACATCGCGCTCGAGCATGACCGTTTCGGCGGCTCTCGGGATGCCGAGCAAGCCGAGCCGCGCGGCGAACTCGCCTTCATTCATGACGCCGTCGCCGATCAGGTTCGGATCTTCGGTATGGTGCACGATCATTGCGTCAAAATCGCCGGCATAGGTGAGCGCGCGCCGCATGACCTGGGCGTTGGTGACGCTCTTGGCGCCGTCGGTGAAGGCAACGGCGCCTGCGGCCTTGAGCAGGCCGATCTCGGTCATTTCCTTGCCTTCGAGCCGCTTGGTGATCGCTGCCATCGGATGCACGTGCACGATGGCGTTGTCGCGCGCGCGGCGCAGCACGAAGTCAACGGTAGCCGGATCATCGATCGCCGGTGACGTATCGGGCTGACAGATAACGGTTGTAACGCCGCCGGCCGCCGCGGCCTGGCTGGCGGAAGCAAGCGTCTCGCGGCTGGCTTCCCCGGGTTCGCCGACAAAGGCGCGCATGTCGACCAGGCCTGGCGCAACCACCTTGCCACGGCAATCGATGACATCGGTGCCCTCGGGAACGCCGGCGGCGCCGATGCCTTTCTTGGTTTCGCGAATGACGCCTTCCGCGATCAGAAGATCGCCGACGATATCGAGATCGCGCGACGGATCGACGATGCGGGCGTTGGCAAGCAGGATCGGGCGGCGGTCGGTGAGCATCATGAACTTACCCTGCCATTCCGCCTTGCGCCGTCCCGGAATGACAACACGTTACGCATTCGGCAGATTCCGCGACAAGGCTTCCAGCACCGCCATGCGGACCGCGACGCCCATCTCAACCTGCTCGCGGATCAGCGACTGCGCGCCATCGGCGACAATGGAGTCGATCTCGACACCGCGATTCATGGGGCCGGGATGCATCACCAGTGCGTTCGGCTTCGCATACGCCAGCTTTTTCTCGTCGAGACCATAATAATGGAAGTATTCCGAGATGGACGGCACGTAGGAGCCATTCATCCGCTCGCGCTGAAGTCTGAGCATCATCACGATATCGGCGTCGGCGAGACCTTCGCGCATGTCTCGCGCGACCTCTACCCCGAACCGTTCGATGCCCGGAGGCAGAAGAGTGGAGGGTGCGACAACGCGCACACGCGCACCCATGGCATTGAGCAGGATGATGTTCGACCGGGCGACCCGCGAATGAAGGATATCGCCGCAGATGGCAACCACCAGCCCCTCGATCTGACCCTTGTTCCGCCGGATGGTTAGCGCGTCGAGCAGAGCTTGGGTCGGATGCTCATGTGATCCGTCGCCCGCGTTGATCACCGAACAGTCCACCTTGCGGGCCAGCAGTTCGACGGCGCCGGACGCGTGATGGCGCACGACAATGATGTCGGGGTGCATGGCGTTGAGCGTGATCGCCGTGTCGATCAATGTCTCGCCCTTGCGCATCGAGGATGAACCGGTCGACATGTTCATGACATCGGCGCCGAGACGCTTGCCGGCCAGCTCGAATGAGGCCTGCGTCCGGGTTGAGACTTCAAAGAAGAGATTGATCTGTGTCCGGCCGCGCAGCGACGCGCGCTTTTTTTCGATCTGGCGATTGAGCTCGACGAATTCTTCGGCGAGGTCGAGCAGTCCGGAAATGTCCTGATGCGAAAGTCCTTCGATCCCCAACAAATGCCGCCTGCTGAGGACAAAAGAAGGTTTCGGCGCAATAGTCATTAAAGCAAGACCTATAGGCGGAACTTGCCGCCGCGGCAAGGGCATTGCCTCCCGATCCACAAGGCAACTCGTTCAGATAATTAATAAACTCGTTCAGGTGCAATCCTGATTGTGGGACGTGAATTCACCGCATGCCCCCAGGTGCGCG
>JBKPLN010000192.1:0-3142 GCA_046731635.1 Pseudomonadota bacterium
GAGGGCTGCACCATCAATACGTACCGAGATGATTTGCGGTCGGGACAGGCATCTTGAAGGTCATCACGATAAGCACGGACGTCGCGAATTCGGAGGAGAGTTCACAATTGGAAGCGACGCCTGTGCTATTTCGCAGAACCACGGTCGAGACGCTCCATGACTGCGTCGATTTCCGCCCCGCCTAAGATCACCATGGACGAGATCCAAATCCAGGTCATAAAACCGATCACAGCACCAAGCGAACCGTAGGTTTTATTGTAAGAACCGAAATTGCCCGCATACCAGGAAAATAAAATTGAAACGACGATCCAAACCAAGGCTGCTATTGCACTGCCCCACGTTATCCAATGCCATTGAGCGTGCTCGCGATCCGGTGCAAAGCGATAGATGACCGCTAACGCTAGGACGACAAACACATAAAGTGCCGGCCACCGTGCCAACTTAATAATCCACTCGGCAAAGCTTCCCAGCCCGATGTATTGAAGCGCGATTGGAAGCACCACCACCGCACCAATCGCCAACAACAGAACGATTAAAGCGCCGGCGGTAAACGCGAGTGACACTGCGTTGAGTTTAATGAGCCCCCTAGTCTCCTTGGCGTCGTACACAATGTTAACAGCATCGAATAGCGCCTTCATTCCAGCGTTGGCACTCCATAAAGCAATCGCGAGACTAAAAAGAAAGGCAAGGCCCAACGTGCTCGTTCCGCCCGATGTAACGCGTTGCAGTTGATCTCCGATGATTTCGATAGCGCCGCCGGGCAACAATGACGATAGGTTGTTAAGCTGGGCTTGAATGGTCGCAGGGTCCGCAAAAATTCCATAAATTGACACCAGGGCGCCGATGGCGGGAAACATTGCTAACAAAACGAAGAACGTTACCCCTGCAGCGATCGAAACGACCCGGTGCTCGCCGATCGCGCTATAAAGAAGTCGCGCGATTTCCATCCAGGCGCGGCGCGCCTTTGTTGCGGCATGGCCCGGCGGACGGCCTTTCGCCAGTTCCGGGACATCTGTTGGCTCGAGATCTGCCGGTCTTCGGCGAAATCCCACGACTAATAGGATGCCGCCCAAAAGTGCGGACCAAAGCCTGCGCCGCCTCTGTGGGCTACGTACCCGCCAGTGGCCGCTGGACGTCGACACTTAATTGCTCCCCGCAGCCGCCGCTGCGTTACCGTTGCGCGGCGCGCGCCTTTTCTTTCGTCCGCGGGCTGTTGTTCGGCGGGGTTTTGTCAAACCTGAGCCCTTGGACTCTGAAAATATCAGCCAGGCAACGCCAGCGGCGATGAGAAGTGAAGCGATTGGATAGTTACTGGCCTTCTTTATCAAGATCGGCAGAATGTCATCTCGCCCTCGAATATTTAGACCTTCCAGCAGATCGCTCCCGACCGCCCTTGGAGAGACCTGAGAGCGCAGGTCGGCAATCCGGTGGGAAACGCGCTCGCGCGCCCGTTCTGCTTTGCGTTCCAGCTGCGCCGAAGTCGCCATAGAGTCACCTTGTATTTGCGATGTTTGAGTCTTTTTGCAGTTGATCGACAGTCTTGGAGGGAGCGAGGCGAACGACGCTTAGGCGATTGATGCCCAGCCAAATAAGGCCAGCTCCCGCAACGAGTGTGACGGCGGCGACGATAAGGGTCGCCACGGGCCGGGAAAACCCATGGGCAACTAGACCGGTAATGGCGGCCTCCAACAACAGCACGATCGTAGCCATCAGCAGCAGCGCCCCGCCACCAATCAGTGCGGCAGACAGTGCCGTGAAGGTGAGTTTTTCGAAAATCTCCGCGCGCAACAGCTGCAGCTCCGTCTGCACCAATGTTGCTATTTCCTTCATGGCGTCGCCCGCCAGATCCACGACCCCTTTCTCATTGGCGCGAGGGGGTCGACGGCCCTCGGCGTCATCGGATGTCGAACGCGCCGCCATTGTGTCCTCAGAAGCGGAATCATGCCGCCACTGTAACAACAGCAGTTGCGAGTTGTAGTTCCGGAATAAGAAGTTAGCTCGGTAGTAAGAGCGCTCAGCCCAAAGCTATCGAGCAAGCCTACCGGCATATTGTGGAGATGTTCGTGGATCGCGCCTATAGCGAGGTACCAAAGCGTGCACGTGAAGCAGCATTCACGCGGTTCACTGTGAAGAAATAAGGGGCGGCCCACGCACGTCTTCTACACTGCCGCAATGCCAAGTGGCTGGGGCATCGGATAGACGACGCGGGCCTTTAGTTCTTGGCGCAGAAAAGAGCCATTCTCGAAACAGAGTTTTTTTACTTCCGCGTTGTGCAGACCAGGTTTGGCCCGCGGGCGACGAAAAAACCTAGGCACGGGACCAAGTCATAAGTTCTAGCCCGTGTTTGGCGTCGAGCACTCGATTCGAAGCCTTTGTGAGCCCGTGCTTGGCCAGAACTTCCTCCGGCGATAAAGCTGGTACCTGGGGAAAAACGGCCCGGCCGCCGGGTATCTGAACCCCGGGCGCGCGGGTCAAGAAGAAGGTGTCATAACGATCTAAGAACAATCCGAATACATCCGTTCCGCCGATGACACCGATACTGTCATTAGGCGCGCCCAGAACAGCCAGCACTTGCTCTAATGTGGCACCAGTCGGGTTCCAAAATAACGCCCTACGATTACTTGCATCATTCGCTATCGACGGAATTCTGCGCGTCAAAATCAATCTGCGCCGCAGGTCCGAAGATCTGTGCCGTTCTCGAGAATGGCGGCCGTGCACGACAATGTCTACACCGTTCAGCCCCCGCTCAAAAAAATCTTGATCGGCATCGAATTTGAGTGCGCGCGGCATAGTGCCATTGGCAGTTGCGATCATGCCGTTATCCGAAACGATGGCGTAGCCTTCGATCCGAGTGGGCGCGTTCATGCGAGCGAGCGTGCCGACTTCCAAAGCTTTTTCAGCGGGTCCTTTTTACCGAACACCGGATCTTTGCTCGGTAGTCGGACCTTTGGGATCATTCGCACGGCCTTGGCATGTTCGTCTCGTCGTCCGGTGTACTCGTCGTATTTTCCAGACGCGGGATAAGCGCCAACAACAAGCAGGTCCTTGGTTGCTCTGATAGCCTGGTGGCCGGTGCCAGCCGGTAAGATTACGACATCACCCGGCTTGAGATGAAACAACTTACCTTGTTTGCCGCCAAAGC
>JBKPLN010000193.1:0-4067 GCA_046731635.1 Pseudomonadota bacterium
GGCCGATGCCGTACCCGTTTAACGACCGGGCAGTCGGGGCGTCACCCCAGAGCTATGACCATTCGCACGGGCTTGTATGAGGCGCTAAGGGGCAGCGCCTAACCATAGTTTCCCTAAACCAAGCCATAAGCTTTTCGTTATCATCATGCAATCACTTTTCTTACGCGCGAAGCGGAATAACCCTGCCCGTTTCACCGTTGACCAGCGCAAGGATATGGGCGGCTACTGTCTCCATGATTCGCTTGTTTTCATCTTCATAGCGGTGCCTGTCGTACACATCCGTAACGCCGCCTTCCTTATGGTTCTGTACCCGGTTCATGGCATCGCGACCGAAGCCCAGCTTGGTAATCATGGTGCCGTGGGTCCGACGGAGATCGTGCGGCCTTATGGGGTCAGTAACGCCCATCGTCTTGCTTATGGCCTGCATAATAACGTTGAGGTGCCCAATTGTAGCGACGCGTGGGCCGGGGAATACGAAGCCGGTGGTGGCTTTATCATCCAGGTCGCGGAGCAAAGCTTGCGCGGCGGCGGGCAACCATACGCGGTGGTCCTGATCATTTTTAGTACCGGGCCAGCCCAGTACAGGCACAGGTTTACCCGGCATTTCCCACCAGCCATCTTTGATGTGCTCCCAACGCATATGGGTAACTTCGCCGGGGCGCTGTCCGGTTAGCAGGATCATTTTCAACGCCGTGCTGCGCAGTAGATCGTTAGTGGCTTCAGCTGCCTGCCAGAACAATGGCACCTCGCTTGCGCTTAGTACGCGCGCACGGCTGCGCAATTCGTGGGTGTCAATCATTTGGCAGGGATTGATTTTCAAAATGCCTTCCTTAACCGCCCATGCAAAAATTGCGCTAGCGCTAGCCTTGATGCTGTTGGCAATCGCTGGTGTGGTTTCAAGGGCCGTCATAACTGCTTTGACTTCTGCCCGCGTAATGCTGCCTGCGGGCAAATTGCCCCATCGGCTGCACAGGTGCTTCTCGACAATCTTTTGAGTGTGCTGCCAGCTTTTATTTTTTCTCTTGGCATATTCATTGACGTAACGGTCGGCGAGTTCTTGAAAAGTGCCTTTGCCGCGCTCGGCAATTCGTTCGGCGACGGGGTTCTTACCTTGGCGCACCGCGTACATGATGTCCGCTGCCCAGCCACGCGCTTTGTCAACTCTAAAGTCTTTAACGTTGCCTATGTGGTACCAACACGGTTTCTTATTGAAACGATAGATGCACTTGTACGCCTTGTGTCCTGTCGGCTGCACGTAGATCGCAAAACCGTTTTGCAATGTGTCCCAAACTAAGAATGCTTTCTGCTGCGGAGTGATCTTGCGAATGAAATTGTCGGTTAGCTTGTGCTTTCGCCCCATCTGGAAATCTCCATCTGAATTTTTAAACTAACGCCCAGTAAACACGGGCTGCAAAAACGGTTAATTGCAAATCGGCGATTAAGCAATGAATGGCGCGGAGAATTCATCGTTTGTTAATCGCATGAAATCACCTGAAAACAACGCACACGTTAACCTTTTCTTTAATGCGAACTATCGCACGCCGGCCATCGTGCTAACGTTTCTGTGGGACGTGGGGTTTTGATGTTCGCCCCCTAGGGGCGCCGGGGACGCTGCTATGGCAACAGCCGAAGGCTTTATCTACCTGCGCGAGTCGAGTTCGGACCGCGAGCAGAAGCGCGTGGCACTCGGCTACCTCCAGGAAGCCTGGGCGGAAGCCCGCCACGATGGGGTTGACGGCGATTGCCTTGCGCAAGCCTGTCTGTTCGCTGCCCTCGTCGAACTCGTGACCACCTACGGCGAACAGGCCGCGGCGACCTTCACCGATGGCTTAAGCGCGCGCATTCGCAAAGGCGAATTTTCGCTGGAGCAGCGGCAGCGGCAGTAACCGCCTCAGCTCGCCAAGGTTTCCGAGAAACGCACCCGCTCGCCGCGCGCGGGCGCCGTGAGACTGCCCTCCCACATGACCTTGTGGCCACGAACGAACGTTCCTACCGGCCAGCCAGTCACCGTCACGCCGTCATAGGGAGTCCAACCGGCGCGCGACGCCACCCACTTATCCGTTATTGTTTCGCGTCGCTTAAGATCGACAACTGTCAGATCGGCGTCGTAGCCAGCGGCAATGCGACCCTTGGCGGCAATGTCAAACAGTCGCGCGGGTCCGGCGCTGCTGAGATCGACAAAACGCAAGAGCGACAGCCTTCCGGCGTGCACGTGATCGAGCATGATCGGAACGAGCGTCTGCACCCCGGTCATGCCCGATGGACTTGCCGGGTAGGTTTTCGCTTTCTCTTCGCGCGTGTGCGGCGCGTGGTCCGAGCCCAGCACATCGACCACGCCGTCAGTAATGCCAGCCCAGATCGCCGAACGATGCACCGCGTCGCGCACCGGCGGATTCATCAGCGCGCGAGTGCCGAGCCGCTCGTAGCAGCCCGGCGCCTCCAGCGTAAGGTGATGCGGCGTGGCCTCGACCGATGCGACATCCTTGTGACCCGCAAGGAACTCCATCTCATGCGCGGTCGACACGTGCAAAACATGCACGCGTGCACTGGTCTCGCGCGCGATCGTAACAAGCCGCTGGGTGGCCTTGAGAGCTGCGATGTGGTCGCGCCACACGTGATGCGAATGCGGATTCCCCTCCACCCGCTGGTTTTTGCGCTCATTCAGGCGCGGCTCATCCTCAGCGTGGAAGGAAGCGCGACGGCGGATTCTCTGCAGCACCGCGCGCAGGCCGGCATCGTCGGCGACCAGAAGCGAGCCGGTGGACGAACCCATGAAGACCTTGACACCCGCACAGCCTGGAAGCCGTTCCAACTTGGCGAGATGTTTGGTGTTGTCGGGCGTCGCTCCGACAAAGAACGCGAAGTCGCAGTGCATCCGGTGATGGCCGCGCTTCACTTTATCGGCCAGGGTTTCGACGCTGACGGTGAGCGGATCGGTGTTGGGCATCTCGAACACCGCGGTCACTCCGCCCATCACCGCAGAAAGGGAGCCGCTCTGAAGGTCTTCCTTGTGGGTCAGACCCGGCTCGCGAAAATGCACCTGGGTGTCGATCACGCCCGGCAGCAAGTGCAGTCCACGGCAGTCAATGACCTCGCCCGCGGATGCTTGCCGCAGGTCACCAATCGCCGCGAAACGGCCAGAATGGATGCCGATGTCACGCAGGCCCTCGCCGTCCTGGTTAACCACGGTGCCGCCCTTGAGGATCAGATCGTAGCTATCAGCCATACTGGAATGCGTCTAAACGGGCTTGAGCCCCGCTCGACAGCGCTTACGTTCCGCGGCGAGTTCTGGCAAGAGACTATCGCGAGAGACCCCAGAGATTTGGCATGCAGGCAGCTCTTCTTCCCGATCGCGGCGTGGTGAAGGTCGTCGGAGACGACGCCCGACGCTTTCTCAATGGGCTTGTGACCAATGATATGGCCAGAATGGCGCCGGGGAGGCCCGCGTTTGCAGCGCTTCTCACCCCGCAAGGCAAGATCATCGTCGATTTCATCGTCACCGAAGCAATGGCCGAGGATGGCGGCGGCCTCTTCCTCGATTGCCCGCGTGCGCTTGCACCGGACCTTGTGGAAAAGCTGAATTTCTACAAATTGCGCGCCAAGGTCCTCTGCGAGGACCTTTCGGACGTGCTGGGCGTGATGGCAATCTGGAATAATGCGGGCGAAAGTGAGTACGGCCTCTCCTATCCGGATCCGAGGCTGCCTGCGCTGGGCATGCGTGTCATGCTGCCGCCGCACCTGGCCGCGGAGGCGGCTTCGGAGCTGGGCGCGACTTTAGCTGACGCGGAATCCTACGACGCCCATCGCATCGCTCTCGGCGTCCCGCGTGGCGGCACCGATTTCATCTACGGCGATACTTTCCCGCACGAAGCCGACATGGATCAGCTCAACGGCATCGATTTCGACAAAGGCTGCTATGTCGGGCAAGAAGTCGTCTCCCGCGTCGAGCATCGGGCCAGCGCGCGCAGCCGCGTCGTACCTATCGCATATGATGACTTTTCGCCGTTGTCGGGGTTGCCGATCATGGCAGGTGAGAAGCAGGTCGGCACGCTGTGCTCGACCGCCAA
>JBKPLN010000194.1:0-2026 GCA_046731635.1 Pseudomonadota bacterium
CAACTATGAAGACCAGATTGCTGACTTGCGTGCAGAAATCGATCGCGTCAGCCGGCTCGACCAAGAGCGAGCTGAACAGCAGATCAAACCGTTGTTGCAGCGGCAGGCGACATTAGAGGAAGTCACCTCAGGGTTGGCCAAAGAACTGTCGATTCAAGCACGAAACAGTTTGCCTCCGAGCGGTACAATCGGCACGAGGCCGTTACTGTTGTCTGTTGAAACGCCATCCGCACCAATCATGGCGACATCCCATGCAGAGTCCGCAAAGCAAGCTGATCAAGCAACGATCCGTGACAAAAAGCCTCGCCGTCCTCATCGGAAGTATGTGCGTGTAAAACGCAAGCGGGTGCAGGAATCCTAGCCGTATCATGGCCGCGACGCCGTCCCGATTAACCACCGCGCCATATAGTTCACTATTGCCAAGGTGAGTTCATTAAGAAGTAGCGAGAATAGAGAGCCGAAATGTTCTGCCTTATAACCTTTGGCATGGTGACGATGGCAGTCAGCGTTGCCGAATTGCCGTGCAGTGACTTTGCTTTGGGGAAGCCTAAGCAGCAAGTAGCCCGCCGGCAGCCCAAGCTGGAAACCAAAACCGAGCCAAAGCCGAGCATGCAGTTGGCGGCGCTCAACCCGGAGGCCCGATTGCTGGATGAGTCCGATCAGCCAGCATCGAAGGGCTATATCATGTACGCCAACTCGCCGATGAATTGGACGCCGGTGGCGTTGCCAAACGAGATCACCGCTGCTGCACACGCCCCACACAACAACAACATACGGGCCGAGATCGAGCAGGCAGCAATGCTGTTCAATGTCGACATGCGTATGATGAAGGCGTTTGCCAGAATCGAGTCTGGCTACAATCCAAGAGCCAAGACCGGCAGTTACAAGTGCCTGTTCCAGCTTTCTAACGAAGAGTTTGCCAAATACTGGCAGGGCGACATCTACGACATCCGCGACTGCTCGATCGCGGCGGCCAGAAAGTTTGCAACTGAGGCGGCGGAGTTCGAGAAGGACGTCGGTCGTAAAGCCACGGCGGCAGAACTCTACTGCATCCACCAGCAAGGCTATCAAGGCTGTGCGTTTCATTACGCCGCGCCGCAGCAGCTGGCATGGAAGAACATGTACCTAACGTCCGAGGGTCAGGAAAAGGGCGAGAAATGGGCGCGCAAGGCGATCTGGGGCAACGTCCCGTGGGACCTCAAAAACACGATCAAGGGCGGGGTTGAGGCGCTGACCAGCGGCCAGTTCATCGCGCTATGGACCGAGCGGGTTAACCGCTTCATGGCGCGCAAGGTCGAGCCACCGACGCACTACGTGCAGCACGCCAGCAAGGCCAAAAAGCCGGCCAAGGCAGCTGTGACCGACAAGAAGAGGACCAAGGTCGCCGCGACCAAATAAAAATAGCCGTGCCAACGAGAAGCACAGTCCATCAGACCATAGGAAAGGCCCCGCCGGAGCGGGGCTTTCAAGTTACTGAGCTTGCTTGGGCGCTTGGCCGGTGGTTGTTGACTTGGCCTTAGGAGCGCTCGCCTTGGCGTGCTGAGCTACGCAGTTGTCGACGAAGTTACGCCGCTTGATGAAGTGGATGGCGGAAAACTTCTTGGCTGCTTGGGCTTTGCATGAAGCCTGTACCTGTGCCGACACCTTTTGCTTATTGCCAGCGGCTTCTGCTGATACCGCGAAAGACGCAACGACGGCTGTTGCCAGCGCCGAAATAAGTACTTCTTCATGTTCATCTCTCCTCTGCCCCCAAAGGCCACAGAAACGCTAAATGATACGCCTTCGTTCCGAATATTTTCCTGTCAGTTTGTTTAGAAACTGATACATCTCGTGGACTAGTAGCGGCCTTGCAGTCAGCCCAATCGCGAGAGACCGCCGCAAGGCGGTCTTTCTGTTTTTCGGTACAGCAGGCTGGTCTTTGCACAGCCATTAAAATTCATACCGCGAGTTGCAGCAGGGAGATGCCTTCGGATTTTTTACCGTGATCCAGCTTTTCGATAGATGCGAAATCCGAGGCCCCTTAAAC